>DATFEW010000363.1:0-4635 GCA_035250805.1 Pyrinomonadaceae bacterium | reverse complement strand
GTAGGATGCTATGTAATGAAGATCGAAAAAGGCGAAAGCGTAATTCTTGTATTGCACACGCCGCGAGAAAAGCTGCTTGGGATCCTCGACGAGATCAGCCCTGCCGGCGTTTCTGTGCGGGCCATCGATCTAAGTTATTTCGACGATTGGTGCGCGGCTATCGCTAACGGGGAGCAATTCTTGCCGATGAGCGATTACTTCATACCTATGTGGCGGGTGGAGCGTGTTACGCGGGATAGCGGGTCGGACACAACTCCATCCATGTCGGAGCTATTCGAGCAGCGGACCGGACATCGAATGGGCAAATTTCAGATAGTCGGCTAGAGTTTCTTTATGTTTATTACGCCGGTGTTGGTGGTGAGATTTATGTTCGCTTCGCCCGTTCCGAGCAGTGCCTGAAAATTCTTTCCGCCTTCGGTTTTATGCTCATAGATGAATTTGAGCGGGATCTCCGAATTGAAGGAACCAAAGCCATATGAAGCCTTGATCGTGGCGGAAGACTTTACCGGGATCTGCATTCGTATCGCCCCATTCGACGTCTTGAAATTGTAAAGACCGCCCGGCAGGAACTTTCCATTGAAATTCACCGAACCGGTGATGCTGCTGGCTTCGATCTGGCGATGTTCCACGTGCTGAAGCGAGACGTTTCCGCCGTTGGATCTTGCCCTGAACAGATCACCGATCTGGCCCGGGCTCACGTCAAAAGCGGTTATGTTTCCGGTCGTCGTGGCCAGAGCGATCGCGCCGCCTGAGTTTATTACCTCCAGATTGCCCTGGTAAGTTTCCGCCGCTATTCCGCCCGGAACGCTCTTAAGCGAAATGTGCCCGTCAGCGGTCTTAACGGCTACCTTATTGACTGAGTCGATCTGGGTGTTGGCGGCACGCCCGGTGATGCTCAGCGTCGATCCCCTGGGTACATCAAGTTCAACATCTTCGCCCGAAATGCATTCCGACATCGGGCCCGGCCTGGCGCCTTCAGGCCGCATATTGGTGACCAAAAGCCAATTAGGCTTCCCGGACTTATGGTCTTTTTCGAGGACCTTGAAGCCCGGCAGCCGTCCTGAACGCACGAATACGCGAACCTCATTGCGTTCCCAACCGTTGATCGTCAGATCACCCTCTGAAACGCAAAGCTTGATGTTCACGTTCGGATCGACAGCAATGAATTTCTCAGTGGTTTGATCAGACTCGTAGAACCTAGGCTGACGGGGCGGCCTGGGAGTTGACGGCGGCGTCCGAACTTCTTCTTTTTCTTTATGTTCTTTATCCTTCGGCGTGGGTGCCGGTTTACCGGGAGCAGGTTTCTGCGCCGCCGCGGTGAAAACGCTCACCGCGCACAGCAATACCGTAATGATTACAAAATGATTCCTGTTTAATGCCATTTACTGCTTCCACTGCCCATTACCGCGTGCTGGCTATAAGTTCGTCGCGTTGTGCGACCGTATTCAATAGATCTATCTTGTCCTGATATGCGGAATACAAAACCTGCCGTGCCGCTTGATTTCGCGGATTGCTCCGTACAACTTTTTGCGTCCTCTTGATCGCGTTGTTCACCACCGCGAGATCGCGTTCAAACGCGACGCGCCCCGACACCGTAAAGACCGCATCCTTTCGCCCGTCCACAGTCTCCCTGAGGTCCGTGATCGTCTTAAGATAGGTCTGCTCACCTGGCAGCGGCCCGTAATAAACGGCCTGGGCAGGACGAATTTCGTTTCTCCTATTTGCTTCACGAACGAGATTCTCGAGTTCCTTTTCTGACTTATCGGAGCTGCTGACGTAGGTGGCTCCGCTCTTGGATATCTGCGTTGAATCAACTTCGGTTGATGGGAGCGGAGGATTCGGTATGATCGACTCCGTTTTGTCTGTAACCGCGACCGGGGTAACAAACGTTACCTCATCCGCCGGTGCATTTGTCCTCATCGTCCACATTGCTGCCATGAACCCAAATACGATCAACAAACCCGCCGCCGTCGTCATTGTAGGCGACGCAAACGATACTGCAACAAATGCGTAGAGTTGTTTCCAAACAGGCTGATTCGCCTTTTGAACTTCGATAGATTCGTTAATGCGGCTCCAGAGACGCTGTGTCGGGACAAGCGTATTCATCTCTCGGTCAAGGGCTGAAAATACGAACGAGTTCTCTTCTTCCGCGACGGACAGCCGGTCGGCACACGCCGTGCAGCTGCCGATGTGGTTGGCCAACTGCAGGCTAACCTCCGGCGTGGTTTCCCCATCCAGAAACGCCTGGATGGTCCCCATATCTAAACATTTCCCGTTCATAACGTTTCGCTCCCTGACTTGCCGTAAAATTTCGCAAACTCTGCTCTCGCTCGTGCGACGTATGTCCCGATACTTGTCTCATTGAGCGAGAGGCTTTCGGCGATTTCTCTGTATGACAAACCCTGCTGCTTCAGAACCAGACAACTCCGAAGCGGCTCCTTGATCTTGTACAACGCCCGGTTGATCTCGTCGACAGCACTTTGCTGTTCGAACTCGGATTCCACCGAATATATGCTTGTCTCAACCGTAGATTTGACGTAATTTTCATCACGCGTGTTCGCCCTAATATTCCCCCTGACAGTATTCTTTGCAATGTTTAACGCTACACGTATAAGCCATGGACGTAGCATCTCAAGGTCGGGCAGCGAATCCATATGCTTGTAAAGCTTGATAAACACTTCCTGCGTCACATCCTCGGCCAGTCCCGGATCGCGCACTACGGATCGTGCCGCGCGGAAGACGGTCCGATGATGAAGCGTGAATGCCTCGTCAAACCCAATTCTTTCCTTGGCAGCCGCGCCAGCCGTATGTTCGGCCATTGAATCCACGAAAATTTCCGTCGCCTTGGTCATTTCCAGCATCGATCAATGCCTTTCGTAATAAAAAACACCACGAACGGCGCGTTTATGACAGTTTTGGGCCTAATACCCGATCATTTGGGTTTTGAGCAGTATATCACCGTTCAAGGTGTTTTCCGCGGCCGCCGATACCAGGAAATTATGGCTTTTTTCGTCCGAATCGACGATCTCAGCCAGCCTTGATACGAAATCTCCGGCCGGTTCGTTTACAAAACCTGGCTCGACTATTGCCAGACGTTTCAACGAATCGTGCAAATGGCGGCTTCCCACGCCGAAGTCTCCTATGTTGCCATCAATTACAAGCCGTATCTCGGCCTGTTCTTTCGTAAAATACGACAATAATGCGGCGGCATACTTGACCCCGTCTTCAAATCGCTCGGGACGGAGAAGGTTCTTCCCTTTATGCTCGGCTTCGATGATCTCACGCAGCTTCAGCTCAGACCGTATCGCGAACGGCATGCGTGTGTCGAAAATGATCGTGACCCGCTTATCGTCCTCGGCCGAAAATTCGCGAACCGTTAGCTGGGTCGAACGTGCCGTAGCCTTCCAGTCCACACGGCGCAGGTCGTCATTCGGCCGGTATTCGCGGAGCGCATAAAGGTCCTGCCCCAGGCCGCGCCGGGTCGATTCCAGGCTTCCCGTCTCAAGCGGAAGTTCCTCAAGCGTGTGCCGGATGGGTTCGAACTTCGGAAAAACAATAAGCTCGGTTTCCTTTGCGGGCAACCGTCGACGATGGCGGAAAAACCCGAACGGAAACCTCGTCGAAAGTTCAAAGTCCTTGATCACGAAACGGCCGCGTTCGTTAAACACATGTTCAGTCCGTGTTTCGATCGTGCGATTTCGCGGAACGTGCACGAAGTAGTCAAGGGTCCGCCGGATCACCGGCGGGCGCGAAAAACGGTTAGCCACGATCCGGGGCAATATCGCTCGTATCTCCTCCGCCGCCACCGATTCCTCGCGAGTCCTTCCGCGAACTTCTGCAACGACCGAATAGCTTGGGAGGACCCGCTTTCGGTTGGTCAGACTGACAAAAATGTGCGTCTCTTCGCCTGCAAAGATCGTCTCCGGAAACCGCATTTTCACGTCAAGCTTTTTTAACGTGTACCCGCCCGCAAAAAATGCGATCACAAAAGCCGCGAAAAGAAATGACAAGATCAGAAAAAGGAGATTATTGCCGGTGTTCCATGCCGAAAACCCGATGATCGCGACCAGGCCAAGGACGATCGCCCCAGCTGCGGTGAATTCGAACGGGAGGTTCATCTGCGAAGCCTCGCGACTTGCGTTCTTTGCAAGCGGAGGCACGACAAAGATCAATATGAGCAGTACGAACACCAGCGATGCAACCGCTGCAACACCCGCGATGCGAGGTTCACCAATGCTATGGGCATAAAATGTGAGCCCGGCCAGCGCCAGTCCGCCGAGGACAACGAATGTCCCCACTCCGGCATTCCGCAGGTCACGCGCACCGAATAGTTGTGTCAACCGCCGGAACTTCACAACAATAAAATACCACGGCTGGCAGACGGGCATTCGAACCTGCACGCTGACTGTCTAAACGCGGGCGTCGTTTCCGCAGGCTGACTGTCGGAATGCGTATCTTCTTCGCAAGCCTTTCGGCGACGTGTATTTCACAATCGCCGGCTTTTCGGTCTGGGAAAAAGTCGTAGACGGAGTGAGGACCGGCTCCGATCACGACCGCCAAGCAAAAACCTCATTCATTAAAAGCTAATGTTCACGATCTAGAAATTCGATATAGGTCCTCGAGACAAACCATTAA
>DATFEW010000317.1:0-3997 GCA_035250805.1 Pyrinomonadaceae bacterium | reverse complement strand
CGCCACAGACCTCAAGCTGCTTGTCCATGTTCTCTTTGATCAGGTGCATCGGCACGTGGCCCGGCCCCTCGATCATCGTCTGACAATCCATCTCCCACGCGATCTTCGTCAGCTCGCCGAGCGTTTCGAGCTCTGCAAACTGCGCCTCATCATTTGCGTCGGCAATGCTTCCCGGACGCAGTCCGTCTCCCAACGAGAACGAAACGTCGTATGTGCGCATGATCTCGCAGATATCTCTAAACTGTGTGTATAAAAAGCTTTCCTCGTGATGTGCGAGGCACCATTTCGCCATTATCGATCCGCCGCGTGAGACGATTCCGGTCGTTCGTTTCGCGGTCAGCGGAATGTAAGGCAGCCGGACACCTGCGTGGATCGTAAAGTAATCGACGCCCTGCTCCGCCTGTTCGATCAACGTGTCGCGGTAAATTTCCCACGTTAGTTCTTCGGCTTTGCCGTTCACTTTCTCCAGCGCCTGATAGATGGGCACCGTACCGATGGGTACCGGCGAATTCCGCAAGATCCATTCACGCGTCGCGTGGATATTCTTTCCTGTAGACAGATCCATAACGGTGTCGGCACCCCATAGCGTTGCCCAGCGCATTTTTTCAACCTCTTCCTCGATGGAGGAGGCTATAGCCGAGTTTCCGATATTCGCGTTGATCTTTACGAGAAAATTGCGGCCGATGATCATCGGTTCGCTTTCGGGATGGTTGATGTTCGCAGGGATGATCGCGCGGCCGCGGGCGACCTCGTCACGTACGAACTCCGGCGTCACGAACTCGGGAATGGCGGCGCCGAAGGATTCACCCTTGTGCTGGTGCAGGAGGGAAGAGCGGTCGGTTGTGTCGCCGTTCTGCAAAGTCTCGAACGCTATCTTCCGCCCCAGATTTTCACGGATGGCGACGTATTCCATCTCGGGCGTGACGATTCCTTTTCGAGCGTAGTGCATCTGTGTTGCGCACGAACCAGGTTTCGCGCGGAGTGGCGAACGTCGAAGTCCCGGAAACTCTTCGAGGGTTCCGCGATCCTTTATCCGAGCGATATCTTCGGCGCCTTTGGATAGGTAGCCATTGTCCTGTGGCAAAACCTTTCGGCCCGAATACTCTTCAACGTCGCCGCGCGCAATGATCCATTCTCGCCGATGTGCCGGAAGCCCCTCGCGAACGCTGTGGTTGTGATCGGGATCGGTCCACGGGCCGCTCGTGTCGTAAACGCGAACCGGAGGATTTTCCTCAAGCGTGCCGTCCATCGTTTTCGACGGCGTTAATTTGATTTCGCGAAACGGCACGCGAATACCGTTGTTCTCTATGTATATCTTTCTTGAAGATGGAAGTTCTACTGTATCGGTGGTTGGCTCGGGGACTGCTGAATGCTGACCGCTTACTGCTGACTGCTTTTTCATTGTTTTTCTCCCTTCGTCGGTATTATCCGCATCAGGTTCCAGGAGTCGCGTTCTTATTAAACGCCTCTCAGCCGTCAAAGGCTCCTCCGAAAACTTTCTTGCAGCTACAGTTTATAGCGTATTTGGGTTCCATTGTGAACCGGTATGGCAAGTCATAACCCCTGGACCGTATGACGGCTTACGGTCTGGCCTCACTTTTGCGTCGACAATGGATCAGGGATTTTTTTGAACTCTATTCCTACACGAACGGAGGAACGATGGCGAAGTGTGAGGTTTGCGGAAACGAATATTACCTGTCTTTTGAAGTAATTGCAGCGGGCAATCGTCATGTGTTCGATTCTTTTGAATGTGCGATCCACCGACTCGCGCCGGTTTGCTCTCATTGCGGATGTAGAATTATCGGACATGGAATCGAGGGCAAAGACACATTTTTTTGTTGTGCCAATTGTGCCGCCCAGGAAGGAGTCAAAGGAGCGGTCGATCACGTGCGTGACGATGTGACGAACTTAACGATATGAGAAAGATCGAAGTAAAAGAGTTTGCTGAGAGGCTGAAAGACGGAGAGCAAACCACCATCATCGACAGCCGTTCCGCGACGGCGTGGGACGCTTCAGATATAAAGGCCGCGGGAGCCATACGGATCCCGCCCGACGAAGCCGAAAAGCATATTTCGGATGTCAGTCGCGACGATTTCAGTGTGGTGTATTGCACCTGACCGGCGGAGAACTCGAGTACCCGTGTGGCACTCGCTTTTGAAAAACATGGATTCGAGGATGTACATCCGTTGATCGGCGGATTTGACGAATGGCAAAAAGCGGGCCTTCCCGTCGAGAAGAAATGATACGAGGAGAACTAATATGTTACGTGAACAAAGAAATAATAATGCGATCGGCATTTTAGCCGGGCTTGCCGGATTCGCGTCCGGCGCCGCTACGATGTATTTTCTCGATCCGGGTCGAGGAGCACGACGGCGGGCCGGGGTGAAAGATAAGGTAACGGGCACCGCATCACATTTGCCTGACGCCTTAAGAAAGACGGCAAAAGATGTATCGAACCGTGCCCAGGGAGCGTGGGCTGAGACAACCAATCTTTTCTCAAGTGATGATCCTTCGGACCAGGTACTCGAGGCTCGGGTCCGATCGAAAATGGGCCGGGTAACATCACATCCGCACGCGATAAACGTGGCGGCTAGGAACGGTGAAGTAACCCTCAGCGGCCCGATCCTGGATCACGAGGTCGATCGATTAATGCAGTGCGTTGGCGCAGTTCGGGGCGTTTCCAATGTTGTGAATGAACTGCAGCCTCATAAGACGCCTAATGGGATCTCAAGCCTGCAGGGTGGTGCGCCGCGTGAATCGAGGTCGGAATTCATGCAGCAGAATTGGTCGCCGGCGGCAAGATTGACGGCAGGAGCTGCGGGCACCGCTGCGGTGACGTACGGCCTTGCGAAACGAGATGCCCTGGGTCTCGGCCTTGGAGTCGCGGGCGCCGCGCTTTTGGCGCGGAGCGCAACTAATATAGAGTTTCAGCGCCTGTTGGGTTTCGGCGGGGGAAGGTCCGCGGTCACTATCGACAAGTCGATAAACGTGGATGCTGAGCCGGGGGTTCTCTATGCCTTGTGGTCGAACTTTGAGAATTTTCCTCAGTTCATGTCGAACGTTCTGGAAGTAAGAAATTCCGGCGACGGGGTTTCCCACTGGAAGGTTGTCGGTCCCGCGGGAATCCCGGTCGAGTGGGATTCGGTCATTACCCGCGATATTCCCGGTGAGATGATCGCGTGGAAATCGGTTGAGGGCTCTACCGTACCGAACGCCGGATACGTGCTTTTCGAACAAAACAACGATGGGACGACGGAAGTGACTGTAAGGATAAGCTACAACCCGCCGGCCGGAGCCGTCGGGCATGCGGTGGCAAAGGCGTTTGGAGCTGATCCGAAATCCGAAATGGACGCCGATCTAATGCGGATGAAAGCAATGTTGGAGACCGGCAGGACTCCTCATGACGCCGCTCAGAATATATATGGCTCGCCGTCGGGAGGGGATCGAAGTCACTAGTGCCCGATGATACGAACGAAAAACACGCTTCCGCCGTCTAATGTATAATCGGTGAACTTTTTCTATACGGGCGAGAGGCGATGTTGAACTGTATCGGGCACATTGCATTTCTTATTGTAATTAGCGCGTTTGGCTGCGGCAGTCCTGCGCCGACTGGTCTTAACGAAGGAGAAACCTTCGGTACTTCCGAAGGTCAGGTCAGGTTTCGCGTAGAGACCGTTGCCAATGGCCTCGAAGTCCCATGGGCGTTCGCATGGCTTCCGAATGGTGACATGCTCTTCACGGAACGCCGTGGGCGTGTTCGAAGAATTGCCAGCGGCAAATTGGATCCGGATCCCGTGTATTTAGTTCCCGATGTCGAGCCCAGCAGTGAGAGCGGCCTGATGGACATTTCCGTCCATACCGAGTTTGCGAGGAACTCCTTTGTCTATCTTGCATACTCATACAACAGCGATGGCAAACGGGTAAAGGTCGTCCGCTATACGTACGCCGGCGGTAAATTCGCGGATCCGAAGGCGATCATCGAAAATGTTCCGGGTGC
>DATFEW010000298.1:0-3670 GCA_035250805.1 Pyrinomonadaceae bacterium | reverse complement strand
TCGGCAACGTCTGGGGTAAGTCCCGAGCGGATCATTTGTGCCGTTCGCCACGCGTCCAGTGCGGCGAAGAACCACATTCCGATGAAACCAAATACGAAAATTGCCATACCGCCGGTCAGCACGGCCATCTGAAACAGGCCGACAAAAACGGCGAAGTAAACCAACGCTTTTACCGTTTGACCGTTATAAGCGGCACCAAGACCCGGACATAGCATCGACAGAAGTGTTGCCACGACCGGCGATGTTCGCTTCCTAACGAACGGAGCATAATTTTTCGACTGGGTTTGGTGTCTTAGAAGATCGACGCCTTCGACGATACAATCCTGACAATATGGAAAACCTTTCACACGGTGATCGCATACGGAACACAGCGGTTTGCCGCAGCCGTTGCACTGCACCGACGCGACATTTTGAATGTGATATGCGCAATTCATCAATTATTAGCGTTCGTGTTGCTGACGGTCGCCGTTCCGTCGATCGGCTGTTGATTTACGATCGGTGCGTCCATCGGTTTACCGTTCCAGACATTGGCACTCTGCTCATATGTTTGTTCGGCAAGCTGATAGCTCTTCGCATAAACATCCGAGAGCGAACCATCCGCTGAGACAGTCTGGCTAACGAATAGAAATGCAAAAAGTGTCATCATTGCGACAGGTGCGAGCTGAGGCACGGAGATCGGGATGCTGAACCCACGTACCCATTCCTGAAAGCGGTCTGACCACGACGCCTTTGCAGACCTCGCCCTGACGGTTCCAAGCGTCCGTTCCATGATCCGTTCGTGCAGACCAAACGGCACCGGCAATTCGTCGGATTTGTAACTCACCAAGACCGCCAGCGAACGAACGACCTCGCCCGGCAAGTCCGTGCAGTCATCGCAAAGCACCGCATGACGTTCCCATCGGTGAAAAACGTTCGCGGGCAAAAATCCGTCGAGATAATCGGTCAAGTATGCTTCGAATTCGTCGCAGTTGATCGCGGCGGCCGGCATTGTTCGTGCAAGGATCTGCGCATCAAGGCGGGTGAGTGCGGGTTTTGGCTCGGTCACCTGGCGGCACGCCGCGATGGCGTTCTTGACCTCGTTCATCAAGCCGTGGCAAAGCGGGCACTGCAGCGCGTGGGCGGCCATTTCTTTTCTGACATCTTTCTCGACGGTGTGTTCGAGATAGTCCGAAAGCCGCTCTTCAAACGCGGTGCAATTTACCACTTTGTTCTTTGTCATCAACTTTAACCCCAAACTAGATCGTGACCACTCTCATCCGTCTCAAGATCTTCGCCAATTCAATTCGTCCCCGGTTGATCCGCGACTTGACCGTTCCTTCCGGTATCTGGAGAACATCGACGATCTCCTGATACGTCAATTCTTCGATGTCGCGAAGGATCACGCATGTCTTGAGGTCCGCCGGCAGCTTGTCGATCCCTTCCTGCACCTGCGATGCAAGCTCGCGACGCTCCATCTCCTTGTGGGCACCGGTCCCCACCGCACGCAGGTGATACTGATGATCATCGACGGCGTCGGCCATCGAATTTTGCGGATTCCGCTGCCGGTGCCGATAGTCGTCAATTATCAAATTGCGGGCCAGCCGCATCAGCCAATTCGCCAGATCGCCCTGCTTTGCATCGTACTGATCGAGCGAGCGGTAAACGCGAATGAAAACCTCTTGTGTGAGGTCTTCGGCAGCTTCGACATTCGAGGTGAATCGATAAGCAAGATTAAAGATCCGCCGTGAGAATGCCGTTACGATCTCTTCCCAGGCAATGCCGTCGCCCGCCCGCGCCTTGCGCACGAGTTCAGCACCGTTAACCTCCGCAGATGCCCTCAAAGCTTCCACGCGTAATCTCCTGATAGACGTCGTTTCTGGCCACCATAGGCGGAAGCACTAAGATCCGCCCCGTCAAGGCTGTCTTACGATATCAAAAATCGATAAGTTCCAACAATATCGGCCAATGGCGATTAGCGTTTCATAGTTACGTACGTTATCTTTTCACTTTACCTCGACATGGCGGCGCCCTTGCGTAAATACCTAAAATTCATCCTTCTCTTCCTTCTTGCCATTTTCATCTTCTGGTTCTTCGGAAGGAATTTGGACCTGCAAGTAGTGAGAGAATCGTTGCAGCAAGCAAATCCGTGGTTTTTAGGCGTGGCGTCACTTATCATATGCGTCGGCTACCTGCTTCGGGCCGTCCGTTGGCAGGTCCTGCTTGAACCGATCACGCCGTCGAGCCTGAAGGAGCTATTTGCTACAACCACGGTCGGTTTCGCCGCGATATTCCTCATCGGCCGTGCGGGTGAGATCATTCGCGGAATGTGGCTACCATTACGTGATCCACGTGTAAGGCCGTCAGCATCACTCGTCACCCTCGGACTTGAACGCATCTTCGACCTGGCGGCGTTATCGTGTTTTTTTGCAGTGAATCTATTGTGGTTTTCGCCGCCTGCGGGCCGGGAGGACGAATTTGACAAGGTGAAAGTGGTTGGAATCGCCATGCTGGCGGCTGTTGCGATGGGATTTGCGGCTCTTTTTGTCTATCAACGCATTTCGCCGCGTGTGATCAAGTGGTTCGCACGTGTCACCGACCGACAACGGTTCCCTAAGCGGATACGTAAGATCTTACTGAGCGTTCTTAAACAGCTTGCGTCTGCATTAAGCATTCTTCGTGATTGGCGCGAAGCCTTGCTTGTTTCTTTCTGGTCGTTCGCTCTTTGGCTCTCCATCGCGATCCCGACCTGGCTTGTTTTGCTGGCGTTCGATCTACAGGTCACGTTCAGCGATTCTATATTCATTATGGGATTTGCCGTTGTCAGTTCCGTGGTTCCGACCCCGGGCGGAGCTGCGGGAGCCTTTCACACGGCAACGGCCGCGAGCCTGTTATTTCTGCGGCCGGAAATGCGCACCGAGGATGCAGCAGCAGTTTCTATTGCTATGCATCTCGTTTATTTTGCCCCCGCACTGATCTTCGGGTTGTATTATTTCGCCCATGGCGATATAAGTATTCAGCGTTTCCGGGGCCTTTTATCCAGTGAACATGCCGTCGAGGAGATAGAGTCAGAAGCTCCGAATAATGGACAACTGACAACGGACAATGGACAATGACCGGAGACCAGAGCCCGTCAGAAATTGCCGTTGTCCATTTTCCATTTTCGATTTTCAATTGCCTATGCGGTGTCCCTATTGCGATCACGTTGAAGACAAAGTAGTCGATTCGCGAGAAGCGAAGGACGGTGACTCGATCCGTCGCCGCCGTGAGTGCCTAAGCTGCGGACGCCGTTTCACTTCGTACGAGCGGATAGATGAGATCCCGTTCATGGTCGTAAAAAAGGACGGGACACGCGAAACGTTCGACCGAAACAAAGTAATGTCGGGGCTTCTGCGGGCCGCCGAAAAGCGCCCTATCCCAACTCCGCGGCTTGAAGACATTGCAAACGAGATCGAAAAGAACGTTCAGGACTCACTCGATCGCGAACTTCCCACCAGCGACATCGGAAAGATGATCATGCGTCGACTCAAAACCCTTGACAAGGTTGCCTATGTGCGTTTCGCTTCAGTCTATCTGGAATTTGAGGACGTAACCGCCTTTATGACCGAGCTTAAGGACCTCGTAAAAGCACGCTCTACGAAGCCCAAAAAGCCGAAGAAGAAGTAGCAGTTGTTTCTTTGGAAAGCTCATTTTT
>DATFEW010000288.1:0-2311 GCA_035250805.1 Pyrinomonadaceae bacterium | reverse complement strand
CTCGTGCACGAAATGGCCCGGCCGAAAACTTCGACGTTTCTCGTGACACCGAAAAAGTACGGCCAACTAAGCTCTCGCGGTTCACAGATCACGGATGAGAGTTGGCCGAACCCGGACAATACATCGGCACGTGGATGGCTGCTTCGGGGCGATCCAAATTCACCGGCCGTCATCGTACTTTATAAATACGGAGCAAACCGCTCGCATCTTTTGAACCTCGCGGTAAAGATCAATGAGGCAACCAACTTCACGGTCCTTATGCCGGAGCTGCGTGGACATGGTGAGAATCCGGCTGTTGAATATACGTCATTTGGCGGATGTGAAGCCGACGACCTTGCCGCCTCGATCGCGTTTTTGCGCGGGCTTCGGACACCGGAACAGATTCCGCTGGTCGGGCAGGACATTGGAGTTTACGGACTCGAAATGGGCGCACTCGCAGCTACAAATGCGGCTGCGAAAGATGCATCCATCAAAGCTCTGGTGCTTGATTCGGTGCCACGCGATTCAGACGGCCTTTTGGAAGGGACCGTGGCACGCAGGTTTCCCTTCGCAAGCTCGGTCACCGCACAATTCGCGAAGCTGGGAACAATGGCGTATTACTTTGACGGCTGCTACCGGCGCGTTCCCACCTGCGAAACGGCACGAAGCATACTTGGCCGAAACGTTCTCTTGCTGGCTGGGGTTGAACAACCCGATCTCCAGGATTCAACCTCTAAGCTGTCTAAATGTTTCCCCTCGGGTACAAATGTCCAGTCGGACACTAACCTGAATCCTTCAGGGTTTAATCTGACAAGTGCATCGTTAGAATCGTCCGAAGCATACGATCAACGCGTGATCGAATTCCTTCGCAATTCTTTGACGCCCGCCTACTAAAGATCAAGTTTTTTATTGCTGTGCCCGTTGTCGCGTGAGATCTCGTGGATCTCGGCACTCGCTTCCATTTGGTCGGCGGCCCCGGACAGTAGTTTTCGCAATCTTTTTAAGCGTTTGGTGGTCGATGTCATCTCAAGCAACTTGTACTTTTTTTCGTTATCCAGGCTAAAGGCCGCGGTTACAAGAAACGACATCGGTTCGGGAGCGGCCCGTTCTATCTCAGGGAAACGTCCGCGGGTACCGCTCATTTTAAATGCAGCTTTTGCGATCCGCTGGAAAAGCTCGAACACATTGTCAGCAACCTTAAGTTCTTCCTCCGGGTTTTCGTGCAGGTCCTCGAAAAACTCCACTTCACCGATCAGATAAGGCGAGTCTGACTCAACATAGTCGAGCAAACGGTAACGAACAACTCCGCTGGTGACAATGTTCGATCGCCCGTCGGGCATCTCCTGTACCTCACGAAGCTCGGCAACGCAGCCGACGCTGCCAATTGGGGGACGCGTATCAAATTCTTCTTTAGGTTCGAAGTAATGCAGTCCGAATAGTTTGTTCGACGCATTTATATCTTCTAGAAGCTGGCGGTAACGCGGTTCGAAAATGTGCAGTGGAAGGATCTCGATGGGCAGCAACACGAGCGGCAACGGAAACAGCGGAAGCTGTGTGATCCCTTTCACCTTTTCGAGAGCTTCAGACATACGGTAAAACAGAAGTTTATCACCGACTAACTAACAGTTACAGGTGTTATGTGGTGTTAACGTGTTAGGGGTGTTACTGATAGCGGGCTAGGTCTTCGCGACCTGAGCGGCGATAAAATCGGCTATCTTTTCGGGTTCGTCGTCGCTGAGGGCCATTCGTTTTGATCCGATGACCGCGTCGGCAATATTCGCCGCATTCGATTTGAAGCGTTTATCCTTTGCAACGATCAGGTCAACGACGCGGCGTTCCACTTTTTCGCGGCCTTCGTCTTCATTTATCTCCGCCTCGCCGATCTCGGTCGGTACCGAGTTATTCTTGATCCGCACGTGCAGGGCTCCGGTGAGCTTCGTCGCCTCGTCGCGGATCTTTTTCATTTCGAGGAGCGAGTTGGGAAAGCCGAGCTGCCCACGCAACGCGATCTCGATGATCGGTGCTGGAAGGCCTTCCTCTGCGGTGCGAGCTTCACGGCCAAGCTGTTCGAGCAACGCCGCGGATATGTCTTTAGTATCCGAGTATGGCGTTACGTCAAAGGTTAAACGCTGGAACGGGCGATGGTGATATTCGGTCACATGCTGAACGTTGATGGAGTTATCATCCGCGACATCGACAATGAACGCACCCCGCGTTTCGCGAAACTCCGTAATGTTCGTCACCTCGATCGAGCCCGGATTGAACGCCCAGTTGTCGATCTCATAGTGCATATGCGTGTGCCCGAGCCCAACATAGTCCGTCACTTCCTTTA
>DATFEW010000269.1:0-4564 GCA_035250805.1 Pyrinomonadaceae bacterium | reverse complement strand
CTGTGCCGCTTAAAGCATTCCCAGCGACCGTCGCTTTCACGGCGATATCTATGGTCGCCCCCCCAAACTCTACCGTGGCTTGAAACGTAAATCCGTCCGATGTGGCTTTCCCTCCGCGGATCTGCGTACTGCCAAGCTGCGTCGTCATTGTTCCGTTGATCGTATCGCCTTGCTGTGTCAAGACGATCGTTCCCGTTACCGTTTGGCCGGGGGCGTCGATCGTAATGTTATAGGTCCCCGCTACCTGAGCGACATTCGGGGCAGGCTGAGCAGCCGGTCCGCCTCCCGGTCCGCGTCCACCGCCCGGGCCGCGTCCGCCGCCCGGCGTTCGAGCCGGTTCTTTCTGCTCATAGAGTTTTCCATCTACGAGGATATATGGCACGAACCGGTCAGACGCAAAGATGTCATTTTTCACGACGGCAAGGTTCGCGATCTTGCCTGTCTCGATAGAGCCTAGTCTGTTGTTGAGGTCGAGTATCTCTGCGGCCGAGAGTGTCATGGCACGCACTGCCGCATCTTTTGACAATCCGCCTTCCACCGACTTTCCGGCATTAGTAAAGAAGTCGTTCAGTGTCGTAAGGCCACCGGACTGAAACGCGAACTTCACGCCTGCCTGCTGGAGCTTTGCCGCAGTTTTGGGAACCTCTGCACGGAACCGAAGCGTTGAAAGGTTTTCCGGATCTGCATCCGGCGCAGCCGCGGCCGTACGTTTCGGAAAGTTCATAGAAAGGAAAACCGGTACATTCTGGGCCTTCAGTCTCTCGGTAACCAGGCCTGCTTCCTGACCGCCCGCGATGACGGCCTTGAGATTGAACTCTTTCGCTAAGTCGAGCGCCCGGACGATCTCTTTCTCGGTGTTTGCGTTAAAAACGACCGGCATCTGGCGATTCAGAAGGGGGATCAACGCCTCGAGCGACTTGTCGTCCGCGGGCCGTTTCATTCCACGAGGATTGGCGGCATAAGCTTTCTGCCATTCTTGAAGCCGCTGTGCATCGTAAAACATTTGCCGCAGCGCGGAGAACGTACCCAGAAGTGAGCCAGGATACGTGCCGGGAATTGTCGCAAAGGAAATGTGCTCTGCAAACGGCTCTTTCACCAGCATCGCGGAAACGCTGTCGCCCGACAGATTGATCACCGCCGACCGGCCGTTAAAAATGCCCGTCCGGCCGACCGAAACCGTTGTTGTAAACCCTGCATTTCGGATCGTATCGAACTGCGTTCCGCCAGCGCGTAGCTCCTCGGCAGCCGAAAGTTCCGGCCGTAATCCGGCGGGATAGTTCGAGTTCGACGGCTGTGCCTGCGCCGCGGCTGCTGCCGCTGCTTGGCCGCCGCCTCCGCCACCTCCTCCGCCCGGCGTTGGCGTGGGTCTTGCCTGGAGGCCGGCGTTCGACCACGTATCGAAAAAGCCCGGATAAACGGTAAGGCCGTTCGCATTAATGATATGTGCGTCAGCGGGCGTTTTTGCATCGGCACCGACGGATTCGATCAGGCCGTCGCGGATTACAACAGTTCCCTTCTCGATGGTCGGGCCCGAAACAGTGACGATCCGTGCATTCGTTATCGCGATCGACTGGCCGTAAACCGCAGACGAACCAAACAGACCCAATGCCGCAAAAGCGTACAACAAGAGCTTTAGTCTCATATGTTTGAACAGAGTGGTTTGTGAAAAAACTAGTGACTGTGCTTACGCAGAGAATAATAGAAAAGTTTCGAAAAGCAAAGCCGTTAGCGAGGTTCGGGGGGATTGCTATAAACTTTAATTGATGCCGGCTGTCGTCTTGTTTGATGGAGTTTGTAATTTTTGCAACGGCGCGGTGAACTTCGTAATAAACCGCGACCGGGACGGCTTTTTTAAGTTCGCCGCATTGCAGTCGGAGGCAGGTGAGGAATTACTAAACAAATATGGCATCGACAAGGTTGAAACCGATTCCGTGGTGCTGATTGAAGACGATAGGGCATATTTGCATTCGTCTGCGGCATTAAGAATAGTCCGGAAACTGCCGGGCCTATGGCCCATACTTTATGCTTTTATAATCGTGCCGAAATCGATCCGGGATTGGGTTTACAGGCTGTTTGCGAAGCATCGTTATCGGCTGTTCGGACGTCAGGACCAGTGTATGATTCCCACGCCGGAAATCCGGGCAAGATTTTTATAATGAGTTTCTCGTTGGAAACACTTGAATTCGGGAAGCTTCTTGAGCTAATCAGCCGGAACGCGCAGACTCCGATGGGAGAGGCGCGGTTCGCCGATCTGCGCCCGGAAAAGAATCGAAACGAGCTTGAGAAGGAACTTGCCGCGATCACCGAAACGATCGTGCTGAACGAAGAAAAACAGGTGTCATGGTCATTCAGCGGACTAGAGGATCCCGCCGACGCTATCGCCATCTTGAGGATAGAAAACGCTTCGCTTGATCCAAATTCCCTGCTCGAAATTTCCAGAGTGTGCAATCAGGCCATATTCGCCCGTTCATCTATCCAGCCCAAAAAAGATGCCGCGCCGACGCTTTGGTCGATCGTTGAAAATATCCCGCCGACGCTGCTGACCGTCATCCAAAATATCAGCAAGAAGCTGTTGCCGAGCGGTGAGATCGACGATTCGGCATCGCCGGAATTAGCGAAAATTAGACGAGAGATCACAAGTCAGCGTGGACGGCTGAGGAAGTCGCTTGAGGCGGTAATGCGAAAGGCCGGCGAAGCGATCCAGGACGAGATCGTGACGATTCGCAACGATAGGTTCGTGATCCCGGTAAAGGCAGATTTTCGCGGCAAGGTTGGCGGTGTTGCTCACGGGTTTTCTTCCAGCGGCCAGACCGTGTTTATCGAACCGCTCGAGGCGATCGAGGCAAACAATGAACTGCAGAACTTAAAGGGAAAAGAAGAACGCGAGATCGCTAGGATATTGTTCGAGCTGACCGAAGAGCTTCGCGAACAGCTTCCCGCCGTTGAAGCCGCGGTCGATGCTGTCGCCGAACTCGACTTTATAAAAGCAAAGGTCGAGTTTTCACGAAAATTCCACGCGGTCGTTCCGGAGATCGCCGAAGATGCAACACTGGAGTTCATCGACGCCCGGCATCCCCTCTTGGAAGAAAATCTAAAGACCACAGAGACACAGAGACACGGAGAAACACAGGCGGAAACACGACCGGTAGGGAGTGTGCCCTCACCAATATCGGAGATCGTCCCGAGTTCATTCACGCTGACCCGCGATCGATCCGTCATGATCATCTCCGGAGCCAATGCGGGCGGTAAGACCGTTGTGCTGAAGACTGCGGGCTTGCTAAGCCTAATGGCGATCTCGGGCCTCCCAGTTCCGGCAAACAGCGCTCGGGTCCCTTTTTATCGCTCGATCCTCGCGGACATCGGCGATCATCAGTCGCTAGCAGCGAACCTTTCGACGTTTTCGTCGCATATGTCGAACATCGCAGAGATGATGAGCGAGTGCGTCGCGCCGTCGCTCGTTCTACTGGACGAGGCTGGAACGGGCACTGACCCCGAGGAAGGCTCGGCACTCGGCGTTGCGATCGTAGATCACTTTCGACGAAACTGCGGGGCGCAGGTCATCGCTTCAACCCACTACCGCGGTCTGAAAATGTATGCGGCGAACGACGAGAACGTGATCAACGCCTCGGTCGAATTCGATGAGAAAACGCTGCAGCCGACCTACAAATTGCTGATCGGCCTGGCCGGTGCATCATCTGGGATCGAAATAGCTCGCCGGTTCGGAATCGAACAAGACGTGATCGATAATGCCCGTTCAAATCTCGACATCGCTGCTCAGGAAGCCGAAAGCTACCTCCGGAAACTGCAGACCGAAACCAAACAGGCTGAAGACTTGCGAATCGCGCTTGAAGAAGAACGCGAGGCGGTCGCGATGAAATACGCTGGACTCGAGGTCGAAGCAGTCAAAAAAGATAAAGCCCGGCAGAAAGAATTCGAAAGCACACTGGCGGAAACCGTTGAATCCTTTGAACGCCAATCCAAAGCCTTTATCGCTGACCTCGAAGACAAAGCCCTCAGAAACAAGCTCGACAAAGAACGCGCCGCCCGAAAGGCTGAACTGAACCGAGCGGTCGTGTCCAAGGTCGAACGTGTCAGTAGCCCGTCCGTTAGGGACGGCGCAACGGAGGCAGAAACACGACCGGTAGGAAGTGTGCCGCATGGTGGCGACGGGGCGCTTGCCATTGGCTCACGAGTCATTACCTCCTTCGGCACGACCGGCACGATCGAGAAACTCGACAAAGACACCGCCGAGGTCCTGGTCGGCGGAATGCGGCTGCGTGAAAAGATCGAAAACCTTCGTCCGGCACAGGCAGAAACACGAGCTGGAGCGAGTGTGCCGTCCAAGGGTTCGATCACAAAACCCGTCGATTCCCCCGACGCCGCCGCCGAACTCAACCTCATCGGCAAAACCACCGCCGAGGCCGAGTACGAGCTCGACCGCTTCATCGACGAAGCGTACATGGCATCGCTCGCCCAGGTCCGGATCATCCACGGTTTTGGCACCGGCGCTCTAAAGAACTACGTCCATCATTTCCTCAAAAACCACGAGCTCGTCGAGCGCTTC
>DATFEW010000258.1:0-12913 GCA_035250805.1 Pyrinomonadaceae bacterium | reverse complement strand
ACCGAAACTGGGCCGGGCATCCTAGGCGCCCGTCTTACACTTCGAACATAACTCGGAGGGCGTTGCCGTAGTGTTGTTTGGACTACACAGAGGAACGTTTGGAATTCACAAGTTGCTGCAGGGATTACACTTATAAAGGAGCAGTTTGGAGGGAAATCGCGAGCTGACAGCCTTAAATCCGCAAACCAATGTCAGGATTTGTGCTTTTTGACCTCTTCGATCAGCACCGGAACCGCTTCGAAAAGGTCGCCAACAATGCCGTAGTCCGCGAGGTCGAAGATCGGGGCCTCGGCGTCTTTGTTAACGGCGACGATGGTTCCGGCGTTCTTCATCCCCACGATGTGCTGGATAGCGCCAGAGATGCCGAGCGCGATATACAGCTTCGGCGCGACGGTTTGTCCCGAGGAACCGATCTGCCGGTCTATAGGGAGCCAATCGCTGTCGCAGATCGGGCGCGACGCGGCGAGGTCAGCGCCGAGCGTGTCGGCGAGTTGTTGTGCGAGGGCTATGTTTTCCTGTGATTTGATCCCACGCCCGACTGCGACGATGATTTCGCTCTTTGTAAGATCGACGGACACTTTTGCTTCCTGGAACGGCTCCTCAGGGGTCATGCGGATCTCACCGACATTGACGCCCATCGTTTCGACAGCGGCGGTTCCCTTTGCCGCGTTGTCACCGCGGAACGCCCCAGATTGAAAGGTAACAAAATACGGTGCATCACCGCCGACCGTTACATCGGCGTCGAGCTTGCCGAGGAAAATACGTCTAGTAAGAATTAACTTGCCGTTTTCCGTTTTATATCGGATACAGTCGGCGACCATTTCCCTACCCAATCTTGCGGCGACCTTCGGCGCGAAATCGCGAACCTGGTATGTGTGCGACATGACGACGTACTGCGGATTGGTCGCGTTGATAACCTGCTCCCACGCGTCGGCGTAGGCATCAGGAGTGTAGATGCCGAGCTTTTCGTTCTTGACGATGATAACCTTTTCCAGATCGTAGTGCGCGATGTCTTGTGCCAAAGCACACTCTTGATTGCACGGGATCACGGCCGAAACTTTCAAGTCGAGATCTTGGCCGATCGATTGTGCAGCGGTGATCGCCTCAAGCGAGGTCTTGTTGAGAACGCAATTCTTGTGTTCGATGAAAACGAGTATCATTCTTTTATTGCTTCGCGACTTTTCGTACTGGACACGCCAAGATGCAAAGTTCGCAAAGAGAACCTAGAGGACGCGAACCTCGGTTCGCAATTTTTCGACCAATTCAACTGCACCAGCCTTGGCGTCGCCATTGCCGAGTATCTGGGTCTGTTTCGTTTTGAGCGGCATGTAAACCTTCTCGATCGTCTGGGCGCCTGCAAACGCCTCTACAGTCGGCGTGATCTCTTTTATTTCCTTTTTTTTCGCCGCCATAATGCCTTTCAGCGAGGCATAACGGATCTGAGATATACCGGACTGAATCGTTAGCAGCGCCGGGAGTTGGTAGGTAAACCATTGATACCACCCGCTTTCCAGCTCCCGCTTTACTCGAAGGGTTTGGCCTAAACTTTCTCGATCGACCTCGATCACGATCGTTGCATGCGGAATGCCAAGCAGTTCCGCAAGCACAACCCCGGTTTGGCCGTAGCTGGCGTCATCCGACTGCAGGCCGGCAAAGACCACATCAGCATTTTCATCGCGGATCGCATCGGCGATCGCCTTTGAGATCTGATATGGCGAGAGTTTGTTCGGCTGATCGTATACAACATGGATCGCCCGATCGGCCCCTCGAGCCAATGCGTCCTTAATAACTGTTTTTGCGCTCTGCGGTCCGAGTGTGCAGACAACCACCTCACCCTCACCTTTCGCTTCCTTCACACGTAAAGCTTCTTCCAATGCGTAACCGTCAGATTCGTTAGTTTGCAGCGAGATGTCGGCTTCATTTATCCACTTTTCGTCAGTCCCGATGCGGAGCACCGCATCTTTATTAGCGACCTGTTTCATTAATACGATGATCTTCATATATTCAATGCTTTGCCGTTAAACGTTCTCCCGATCCGGTAAGAAACATCGTGTATACGCTGGATCGGCACTATCCCAAGTACTTTGTGTCTGCCGACCGCGGCAAGCCCAGCCGAAGCGAAGCATCCGCATTGCGAACAATCCGGTGAACCACCGAACTGGCATGGCACGACCCTGTCTTCGAGGTTCGCGGTAAGATTTAGTGTCGTGCGCGAAAACATACAATCCGACGGCCCTTTCGGTGGATTGCGAAAGCCCGCGATGACCGATCTGGGAAGTTCCAACTTACGATATCGCGGCTGCAACTCCTCAAGTTTATCGATAACGAATTTGCGCGTTGCGGGATCAAGGATCTCTTTGTCCGCGGCGCCGAGTTGCGGGGTGAACAAGCTAAACCAGAGCTTCTTTACCTCGGCCTTCTCGGACCAGAACGAGACGAATTCTTCGAGATAATCCTTGCGTCGAGTCATTTGCGAGGTAACCGTGCAGTGAACAGTGATGTGGTGGCCCTTGATGTTCCGCAAGATCCGCTCATATGTTGCGGGCTTGCGACGCTGGTCGTGTTCCGGCTGCAGTCCGTCGATCGAAACCGAGAGGTATAGGTCTTTGATCTCATTCCATTCAGGCGGTATCTCCCGGACGGCACTCGTCACGACCTGCACAGCGATCCCCATCTTACTCAATTTCGGGAGCAAGATACTCAGCTCTCGATACCTGACGAGCGGCTCGCCTCCGACTATCGAGACATGCACCGGTTTATGCCTTCGGACGATCTCGAGGACCTTTTCAACTAGTTCGTCGCCTTTGTAATCAGCGACCGTTCGAAGTGTTTGACCCGTTCCGGAAAGGTGCTCCGGCTCATATGCATAGCAGCCTGGGCACCGGAGCGGGCACTCGCGAGTTATTTCGATCGAGAGCGAAGGATACCCGCCTCTAAGGACTCGTCCCCACGCTTTGAAAAGGTCAACTTTTTTCATGCTCGTGGTTCCCTCCCGCATTACGCGAATTCGCTCTCAGGACGTCACGGGCCAACACAAAGTTCCAAGGTAGATCTATCTCATTCAGTGAATCTCTTAAAGACCAAACTGGCGTTTGTGCCGCCAAAGCCGAAGCTGTTCGACAAAACGTACTCGACCTCGGCATCACGCGGGACATTCGGGATGTAATCGAGATCGCAATCCGGATCGGGGAAATCGTAATTGATCGTCGGGGGAAGTTTGTTCTCTTGAAGCGCCATCACCGAGAAAACCGCTTCGATCCCACCGGCGGCGCCCAGGGCGTGGCCAGTCATCGACTTTGTTGAGCTAACCGCCAGACCATTCTTTGCGTGTTCGCCAAAAACTCTTTTGATGGCAACGGTTTCGAACTTGTCGTTATAAGGCGTAGACGTTCCGTGGGCGTTAATGTAGCCGATCTGCTCGGGCTTTATGCCCGCATCGTTCATTGCGCGCTCCATAACGCGCCTAGCTCCGGAACCGGTTTCGTCAGGCATCGTAACGTGAAAAGCGTCGCCGCTCATGCCATAACCCACGATCTCGGCATAGATCTTAGCGCCCCGGGCCTTTGCGGATTCAAGCTCTTCGAGAATCATGATCCCAGCGCCCTCGCCGATGACGAAGCCGTCGCGTTCAGCGTCGAAAGGACGCGACGCCGATTTCGGATCATCGTTGCGAGTAGAGAGCGCCCGCATCGAAGCAAAGCCTGCGACCGACATCGGAGTGATCGCACTCTCAGTACCGCCACAGATCATCGCATCCGCGTCGCCGCGTTCGATGATCCGGAAACTGTCGCCGATGGCATGTGCACCGGCAGAACACGCGGTCGCCGTAGCCGAATTCGGCCCCTTGGCACCATGGCGTATCGAAACATTCCCGGCAGCTAAATTGACGATCGCGGAAACAATAAAGAAAGGGGATACGCGATCGGGGCCTGAATTCAATAGTTTTTCGTGTTCGCGTTCGATCGCCCAAAAATCGCCAATACCGGAGCTGATATAGGTCCCTACCATATCAGCGTTCTTCTCATCGATGACCAGGCCGCTGTCGGCCATCGCCTGGTCAGACGCCGCCAGCGCGAAATGGGTGAACGCCCCCATCCGGCGAGCCTCTTTTTTATCCAGAAAACTCAGCGGATCAAACTCCTTTACCTCGCAGGCGAATTTGACGGAGAACTTTTCGACATCGAACTTTTTGATATAGTCGGCACCGTTCCCGCCGCTCATTAGCGCCGACCACGTCGACGGGACATCATTCCCTATCGGCGTGACCAGCCCGAGGCCTGTAACTACGACTCGTCTCTTCATAACTTAGGTTCGGAGTTCCAGCTTTAGCTAGCCGGAACCGCCTGCGGAACTCCAAACAAACTACGCTTTGTGCTGATCGACATACGCATAAGCATCGCGCACACTTTGAATCTTCTCGGCGTCCTCATCCGGTATCTCAATATCGAATTCCTCTTCAAAACGCATCACCAGCTCGACGAGATCGAGCGAATCGGCACCGAGGTCTTCGATGAACCGCGCATTCTCGGTTACTTCTGCCTCATCGACACCTAATTCATCTACGATGATCTGTTTGATCTTATCCTGAACGTCTGACATATTTTCTCCTGTTTTATAGCGTTTCTTGTGTACTTCTTAAACTTTCGGTATTTTCAACGTTCAAAATGCGAACGCCTCGATCGATCTGTTTCACTAATCCCGACAATACTTTGCCCGGGCCAACCTCGACAAATGTATCCACACCTGATGCCTTGAGATTCTGAACGGACTGCATCCATTTTACAGGTGACGAAACCTGTCGTGTCAATGCGTCCATAACTTTACTTTCATCATCGTTCACCAAAGCGTCGATGTTGTGAACGATCGGAAATTTGAACGCATCATAACTTAAGGATGCAAGGTCACCTTTCAGCCGCTCCTCCGCTGACATCATCAGGATGCAATGGAATGGCGCGGAAACATTCAGGCGTATGGCGCGTTTTGCACCGCGTTCCTTCAGGAGCTCGCATGTACGATCGACCGCATCGGAATTCCCCGCGATCACAACCTGCGAGGGTGAATTGATGTTCGCAGGCCCGCAGACCTCATCCTCCCGAGCTTCGTCACAGGCCGCCTCGATGGTCTCAAGATCGGCTCCGAGGATCGCTGCCATCGCACCAACACCGACAGGCACGGCCTCCTGCATATACATGCCTCGTTTTCGAACTGTATGGATGGCGTCAGCGAAATCCAAAACCCCTGCCGCAACGAGAGCTGAATACTCTCCCAGGCTGTGGCCGGCGACATAATCCGGTTCAGCAAAATCTTCCGAGATCATCACCCGGTAGGCCGCGACCGATGCAGTTAGGATCGCAGGTTGAGTATTCGCAGTGAGCTGCAGATCGCTCTCCCCTCCCGAAAAACACATTTCGGAAAGAGAGAATCCGACAGCTTCGTCGGCTTGCTCGAATATCTCGCGAGCCACGGTAAAATTGTCAAAGAGGTCTTTTCCCATTCCCACGGACTGCGAACCCTGCCCCGGAAATATGAAAGCTGTCTTGGTCATCAAGATATTTCAAACGCAAAGTCGCTAAGGTACAAAGACGCAGAATCCAATTAGAAGATTTATTGAAATATTTTCTTGCGTCTTCCCGTCTTAGCGACTTTGCGTTAACAAAATTCAACCCGCAATCCGCGACCTAAAATTTGACGATCGTTGCGCCCCATGTCACGCCGCCGCCGAAGGCAGTCAGAAGCACAGTATCCCCCTTCTTGATCTTTCCGGACTCGATACATTCATCCATCGCTATGGGTATCGACGCGGAGGACGTGTTGCCATGCTCTGCGATGTTCGAATACACTTTCTCGTCCGGCACACCAAGCCGTGAGGCAACCGCGTCTGTTATTCGCTGGTTCGCCTGGTGCGGGATCACAAGATCGACATCGTCAACGGTCAGTCGTGCCTTCTCTAACATCTCGGCGGAAATATCGGCCATGGAACGCACTGCGATCTTAAAGAGCTCATTGCCCTTCATTTTGAAGTAATGCATTCGATTGTCGATTGTATCGTGTGTAGTGCCGAGTTTCGTGCCACCGCCTGGAGCGTAAAGCTGTTCTTCGTAGCGGCCGTCGGACTTGATCTTGGTCGCGAGAATACCTCTACCGGAGTTTACCGGGCCGAGCACCGCAGCGCCCGCGCCGTCGCCGAATATCACACACGTACCGCGATCGGTGTAATCGACGTACTTTGTAAGAACTTCGGCACCCACGACAAGCGCATATTTGATCGCACCGGTGCGGATCATCGACTCGACCATCGTGAGGCCGTATAAAAAGCCGGAGCAAGCGGCAAAGACGTCCATTCCGGCCGCATTAGTCGCGCCGATCTGCGCCTGTATCAGGGCACCCGTCGATGGCATTATCTGGTCGGGTGTCGTCGTCGCGCAGATAATGATCTCAAGATCCTCGGGCTTGAGGCCCGCACGTTCGAGAGCCATCCGAGCCGCGGTGGTGCCGAACTGCGAAGTGTACTCGTTGTCCGCTGCCTTGTGCCGTTGCCTAATGCCGGTACGCGAAGTTATCCACTCATCAGAAGTCTCCACGATCTTTTCCAGGTCCGCATTCGTCAAAATGCCTTCCGGGTAGGCGTGTCCCATTCCGAGAATACCGGCGTTGTTCTGTGTCATTGGCAAGTCTCGACCTTTAAATCCGGGAGAAAAATCAAGAGGTTATTCCGAGCCCTTTACATCGATGACCTGGCGTCCCTTGTAGGTGCCGGTCTTTGCGTCAATGCGGTGCGGAATCTTGGCCTCGCCAGAATTCTTGTCGATATAGAACTGCGGAACGCTCAGCGCATCGTGAGCACGACGCTCGCGCGTGCGAGCCTTTGAATGTCGTCGTTTTGGATTTGGCATAAATTTATTCCAAATTCCAGATTCCAGATTCCAGATCGATAATAATCTGGAATTTGGAATTTGGAATTATTTCAAATTCTTTAGAGCGGCCCAACGCGGGTCGAGCTCGTCATCTTCGCAGCTACAATCTATCAAATTGCGGTTGCCCCCGCATTTTTCACAAAGCCCGCGGCAATCTTCGCTACAAAGGACCTGCTGCGGCAGGTTCAATAAAAGCTGCTCTCTAACCACATTGGTGAGATCGACCTGCTCGCCTTCGATGGCGTCGTAGTCGAGCTCTTCCCCATGCACCTCGTGTTCGCCTGACGTTCCGAACGATTCCGTCGCAACGAAGCGAGACACAAAATCGAATTTCAACGGAACAGTGATCCGCTCCAAACACCGGGTGCAAGCTATATCAACCGCGGTGTTGATGGTCCCTTCTACGGCCGTGATGCCCGCACTGCTTCGCACGTCCGCTTGCAGTCCGACATCCTGGGAAAGGCTTGCGCCGTCGCCTCCGAGATCGATCTCGCCCACCGGCATTTCAATATCGACCGTTTTCGAACCGCCTGTAAGACTTTGCAATTCGATGATCACTTTCAACCCTCTATCTACGTCGGCTACCCGGCCAAAGACAAAACTCTAATTATAGCGGGTGGCGAACGAGTGTCAAACCTTATCAGCGGCTCAAGTGCCAGTTCCGATGGCGTCGTCAAGGTTGGAAAATCCCCGTGATTTGAGTATCGCAGCGAGCTTTTTGTTGATTTCCGGTGCGAATGCCGGACCGCGATAGATAAATCCGGTATACGCCTGTAGAAGCGATGCTCCGGAGGCGATCTTTTCGAAGGCATCTTCGGCGGTAAAAATGCCACCGACACCGACGATCGGTAGTTCACCCTTTGAATATCTGTAAATCGTGGCGATGACTTCGTTTGCCCGGTGTGCCAGGGGTTTTCCACTCAGCCCGCCGTTCCCAAATCGTTCAGGATTCTTGGTTTTCAAGCCTTTGCGGGAAATAGAGGTATTCGTCGCAATGATCCCGGCGATGTTGATCGACAAGCAAATATCCACGACCGCTTCGATCTCGGCTTCGGAAAGATCCGGGGCGATCTTTACTAGAAGCGGCTTTACCCGGGCAGCGAAGCGCGCGTTTACCAGCGTGTCGGGTTCAGTCGCTTTTATCCGCTCCTTAACAGGCGCGTTTCTGCCCGCACCGCTCAACCCAAGGTTCCGGTTTTGAAGGGCCGAAAGAAGGACCCTAAGATTTTCCGCTTGCTGCAGTTCTCGCAAATTCGGCGTATTCGGAGATGACACATTGACCACGATGTAATCCGCGACCGGATGAATGATGTCGAAAGTCCCAAGATAGTTATCAACAGCTTCTTCGTTCGAAACATCCTTGTTTTTCCCGATGTTAACCCCGACGATGCATTTTGGTTTGATCTTTGCGAGTCGTCTGGCGACCGCTTCCGCCCCGTCATTGTTGAAGCCGAGGCGATTGATCAGAGCCTGGTCTTCCGGGAGGCGAAAAAGTCTAGGCCTTTTATTTCCCTTTTGCGGTTCGAACGTAACCGTGCCCAGCTCGACAAACCCGAAACCCAGAGCTGCAAGTTCGCTTACAGCGACCCCATTTTTATCAAAACCCGCTGCGATACCGAGTGGATTTTTGAAGGTCAGACCAAACCGTTCGATGTTCCCGAACGCGGGAAATGAGATATGATCCGCGGCAAAAGGACGTGCGAGACCGAGCGTTAACGCCTTCATACCGAACTCGTGCGCACGCTCGGCATCGAGGCCGAACATCACCGGTCGAATTATCTTTTCCCAAACAGATCCCATCGCAGTCGGCTCGATTCTAATTGAACGGTTTGGATTTACAAACCTAGAACTTCGAACATTTAGCTTTGAACTTTGATCCCCTGTTTGCTACGATTCTCCCTCGAATGGCAGACGAATTTCACCTGGTCGAAAAGTCGCGGATAATGGACTCGACAGGGATCAATCGCGCCTTGCGACGCTTGGCGACCGAGATCGTTGAAACAAATCGCGGTGCCGAAGATTTGTATATCGTCGGAATCCGGCGACGCGGAGTGCCGCTGGCCGAGCGGATCGCGGACAAGATCGAGAAACTTGAAGGGGCTCGGCCTCTGTACGGAATTCTCGACATCACACTTTATCGCGACGACCTTTCGACCGTAGGTGCAAACCCGGTAGTGAACCGTACTCATCTGGATGACGATGTCGAAGGCAAGATCGTGGTGCTTGTGGACGACGTTCTATACACGGGCCGAACGATACGGGCCGCGATGGACCAGCTTATGGATTTCGGACGTCCAAGAAAGGTTCAGCTTGCCGTTTTGATCGACCGCGGGCGCGAACACCGCGAACTTCCAATACAAGCCGATTTCATCGGCAAGCTTGTTCCGACAAAACAAACCGAGATCATAAAGGTGATGCTGAAAGAGTTTGATGATGTAGAAGCGGTCGGTATATTCGAACGACCGCCAGATTGAAAATAGGGACTCGAGAAAGGGGAAAGCGTTATGAGAAACTCAATACTTGATTTCAAGAACCCTGTCACTCCTCTGAAATTGTTTTTGTTTGTGGTTGCTCTATTCGTACTCACCGCGAGTAACTGCAATCCACCTCCCCCACCCCCGCCGAACTTCGAAGTCAATATAGATACGATCTCGAATCCCACGCCTAATCTTAACGATATCTACACCATTACGTGGTCGTATTCACCCGCAGAGCGGCTTGAAGATCAATGGGTGGAGCTTCAAAGCCTTACGTTCGACGGCCAATTATCAAAGCGATTCCTGGGGTGTCCCCCACAAGAATTTCGGCCGCCGAATCTGGCCGAGCCTACCGATTGCGCCCCTGATATACAGCAAGGTGACTGCCCACCGAATACAACAACGTTCACAAATCAATGTCGCTTTTTTGTTGGATTGTTCACAGGACCAGTTATTTTCAGTATTACGGGAAAGGATAGTCTGACCGGCCAATTTAAAAGACAGTCGGTTACGCTCAGGATCGCGAATAGTCATTTCAGAACCGGGTCGATCGAAACCTCAAATCAAGGCTATCCGGCGGTGCCCACAGCTAAAAGCCTTGATTTCATGAAATACTTCGCGATATACAACGATAATCGGGACAATGTCTCGATCGAAGATTTAAATGTCCAACCCTTTAGCAGTATTTTCGACGCTGAAAAGCCATTTTGGGCCAGTTCCACAAGCGTCGAGGAAGATGAAAGGTTCGGTTTCATCCTGGGTCGAAATTTTCCCATACTTGATCCCGGCTTCATTGAAACTGCTGCCGGGCAAAGATATTTTGGCCAAAGGACCCATGCGGCTGCCGTTGTGTATGCCGGAACGATCGAGCTCAGCGGGAACGCCGAAACTAAGGAGTTGAAGACCGATGATGGGACGGCGGTAGTGACAGTCGTCACCCAACTACCGGTTACCGTCACGTTTCAAGGTACAACGACCAGCACTTTTACTCAGAGCGTTGTCTTTATTCAGATAGACCTTGCGGATAATCTGCTAAATTTTACGCCCGCTGTAGAGGCCATGACTCCCAGTAACGTGAAGCTGGGGAACCAAGCGCAGGGTTTGGTAATGCCCACCTTTGGCGGTGAAATAAATCCAGGGGTTGTTCCAATTATTGAGGCTGGTCAGGTGACATTGATCCGGGCCGCTGTGAACGGTGTAGGCTCCACAACCGGACAGATACCGTCTGCCGGTGTGGCTTTTCAGATAACACAAGCGAACGGCAATCTCCTTTTACCGGCGTCGGCAGTGATCCAGAACATCGATTGGCTGAATGTTCCGGCTTTCGTGGACAGCAATCTTGAGTTGCTGCTCGGGCAAAACTAGCTATAGGATATAGCGGTTAAATAATTCAATATGAGGTTAGGAGTGTCGGGACAATACTTCGCGCGGCCCTGCATGGGCGGTTCCGGTTCATTCGAAGCAAGGTGAAACGCCTTGCTTTTTTTGTAATGGAAAAACCGTTCAAAAGACGAGACCTTCTTGGGATCCGGGACCTGACCGCCGCGGAGATCACGGGCATTCTTGATACTGCTGAGAATTTCCGAGAGATCTCGACCCGCGAGGTGAAAAAGGTTCCGGCGCTTCGCGGCAAAACGGTCATTAATCTTTTCTTCGAGTCATCGACAAGAACACGCACGTCGTTTGAACTCGCGGCGAAACGGCTCTCGGCGGACGCAGTTAATATCAGCGTGTCGTCGTCCAGCCTGAGTAAAGGCGAAACACTGCTTGACACGGCGTTGAATCTTGACGCGATGGCGCCCGACTGTATCGTCGTGAGGCATTCGAGCGCGGGTGTGCCGCATCAGCTTGCGAAAGTCAGCAAGGCCGCCATTGTCAACGCCGGAGATGGAGCGAATGAGCACCCCACCCAGGCACTACTCGATGCAATGACGATACGTGAGCACAAAGGAAAGATCGGCGGCTTGGAGGTCGCGATCGTCGGGGACATCCTTCATAGCCGTGTCGCCCGTTCGAACATTCATCTGTTAACAAAACTCGGCGCCAGGGTACGAGTCGCAGGACCGCGAACGTTGGTTCCGAGTGATTTCGGATATTTCGTCGACTCCGGCCTGACGGTTTGTGATCACGGCGAGGATGCCCTCAAAGGCGCGGATGTCGTAATGATCCTGCGAATTCAACGCGAGCGGCAGGACTCAGCGTACTTCCCAACACTTCGTGAATACGCGATACACTACGGACTTACGAAAGAACGTCTCGATCTGGCGAAGAATGACGCTATCGTATTGCACCCGGGACCGATGAACCGCGGCATTGAGATAGCATCAGACGTCGCGGACAGCTCGCGTTCGCTTATACTGGATCAGGTAAAATACGGCGTTGCCGTCCGGATGGCGGTTCTCTATTTATCGACGGGAGGAAGTCCGTCGCAAAACTAATATTCCAGAAGTATCGGAGGTAAAAATGAAGGTAAATCTTGGTGCAATTCTTATGATTCTCTGTTTGTGCATTGTCGCGGCCGCTCAGCCGCCAAAAACTGCGGTCGTGTTCACCGAAAAGGACCGGGAATTTGCGTTGAAATATATGAATGATACGAGAGACGACTTTGTAAAACAGTTGACGGGTTTGTCTGACACCCAACTAAATTTCCGTTCGGCTCCCGGCCGTTGGACTATCGGCGAGATCGCTGAGCATATTATTGTGGTGGAAAATGCGCTGATGGGAATGTTCAACGCGCCCAACGCGAAGACAACATTAAAATGCGAGGACGTACCGCGCATAGCCGACACGGCGCTGATACTCGCGATCACCAACCGGCAGCAGAAGTTCCAGGCACCCGAACAGGTCAGGCCGAACGGCCGATGGAAAACACGAGAAGAGCTGCTTTCTAACTTCGAAAAAACGAGGGCAGCGACGATCGAACACTTAAGCACGAACAAGGCCGACCTTCGCAGCACGTTTATACAGAGCCCAATGGGATCGATCGACAGCCTGCAAGGATTACTTTTCCTTACAGGCCACAGCGACCGGCATTTGCTGCAGTTGAAGGAAGTAAAGGCGGATCCAAAGTATCCGAAGGACGGGAAAATAGTCCTGCAGTGAATTGAAAACAAGGAAATGCGGGCAGATGTCCACGTTCCAATATGAAACTCCTTATCGCTAACGGCCATTTGATCGATCCGGCTGCGCCTGAAAATACGGGAATGTCCGTCTTGATCGAGGACGGGCGTGTTGAGGCGTGGCTCGGGCCTGGCGAGAAAGCGCCGGAAGGATGCGAGGTGTTCGATGCGAGCGGTTTGCTTGTTGCGCCGGGCTTTATCGACATGCACGTACATCTTCGCGAGCCCGGGCAAGAGCATAAGGAAACGATCGCGAGTGGATGTGCTGCGGCGGGAGCAGGTGGATGGACGAGCGTATGCCCGATGCCGAACACAACACCGGTAAATGACAATGCCGCGATCACACGATACATGATCGAGCAGGCGGAGCGTGCCGGGCTGGCAAATGTGTTTCCGATAGGGG
>DATFEW010000256.1:0-7014 GCA_035250805.1 Pyrinomonadaceae bacterium | reverse complement strand
GCGGCAGCAGCCACGACCTTTTCGGCGGCGTCGTTCATTGTCGTGGCCGGGATAATGCCGATACCTGATTCGGCCAGTACGCGGCGGCCTTCCTCAACGTTAGTGCCCTCAAGACGGGCGACTATCGGGATGGAAACGCCGAGATTTTTCGCCGCAGAAACGACACCGTTCGCTACCATATCGCAACGGACGATGCCGCCGAAGATGTTGATAAGCACGGCCTTGACGTTCTCGTCGGCGAGCAGGATCTTAAAGGCCTGCACGACTCGTTCCTGTGAGGCGCCGCCGCCCACGTCAAGAAAGTTGGCGGGCTCACCCCCTGCTAGTTTGATGATGTCCATCGTTGCCATTGCGAGGCCCGCGCCGTTGACCATGCAGCCAATATTGCCGTCGAGCTTGATGTAGTTGAGGTCAAACTTGGACGCTTCGATCTCAAGCGGCTCTTCCTCGCTAAGGTCGCGCAGCTCGGCATAATCCTTGTGACGGAACAGCGCGTTGTCGTCGAAATTCACTTTGGCGTCCAGCGCGATCAAACGACTGTCTTTGGTCAGCAGGAACGGATTGATCTCTAAGAGCGACGCGTCCATTTTCTCGTAAGCGTCGTACAGCGAGAGCATGAATTTCGCGGCCTGATTTACGAGATCGTTGGGAATGCCAAGCCCAAATGCGAGCTTACGAGCTTGAAACCCGCGCAGTCCGACCGATGGATCGATCGTTTCCTTTAGGATCAACTCGGGCGTTTCCTCAGCAACTTTCTCGATGTCCATTCCGCCCGCGGACGATGCCATGAATACATTTCGCCCGGTAACGCGGTCGAGCGTGACGGCGAGGTAGAATTCGCGGTCGATTGGAAGCCCTTCCTCGATAAGGAGGGTCTTGACCTCCCGGCCCTCGGGACCCGTCTGATGCGTGACAAGCTTCATGCCCAGCATCTGTGAGGCGATCTCCCTGGCCTCCGCAGGTGATTTTGCAAGCTTTACACCGCCGCCTTTGCCGCGGCCGCCTGCATGGATCTGTGCCTTAACGACTGCGATGTCGGTGCCAAGTTCCTTCGCCGCCGCCTCTGCTTCATCAGGAGTTCTGGCGACGATCCCGCGGGGTACGGGAACGCCGTGATCCCTGAGCAAGGCCTTGCCCTGATATTCGTGAATTTTCATAGTGAAGGCCTTAGCCTATTTAAGTATCAATTTCAGTAGCTTGTAACTGCCAAATTGTTTCACGTATTCGTATTCGAATTCTAATGGCCGCGGCTTGGTGTCATATCTCCCCTTAACAACGAGAATCGGGCGGTTTTGCTCTCTTCGAATGGATGGTGGTTCGGTAAACTCAGGATCCATCGAGACAAGCTTAGCGAGCATCGGCAAGAGCGCCCGCTTGTTTTTGATAGCGTCCGCAAATACGTTCTTTGTCTCTTCAACGGAGTACTGGTTTTGAAATTCCGTAGAAGCATTTTTGTGAAGCTTCGCAAAGTCTTCCGTGCTGATGGCGTTGGCAAACTCAGCAGTCGTTAATTTTACGGTAGCTTTGAGCAGCCGGTCGTCCGGCATGTCAGAGTCAACTTCCGCCGTCGAGTTCGATGTTGAACTTGAGTTTTCATTCTTGGCAAGGTTCGTACAGCCAAGGGCCGCAAGTGAAAGGATCGTGATCAGAAACAAGCCGTTCAACAACGGATCCTTGCCGAAAAATAAGGTGGATAGAAAATTCCTCATGTTTTTGCTCTCCGGAGACAGATAGCACGCGATACTCGCGTAAAGCAAAGCAACGATCTTTCAACTATCGCTTCCGCCACGGTGAAAGCAGGCTGATCCAACTATCAACAGTTCTTTGATATTCCGTCGGGCACCGCACAGCTCGCTCCTTTGGCAAAAATCCTTCTGCGACAATATTCGAATATTTTGACGGATTTGAGCCGTAGATCATGCAAAGAGAATTATAAAATCTTTGTTCCTGCAGAAGGTGTTCATCGGCCATGTTCGGTTTGCGGGTACGCTGCTTTGATTCGATCTCGAATGCCTCGGCGGCCGCCAGGATCGAACGGACGCCTTCATCGCCAAGCTCGGTCAGGTTCACGTACGACGATAATCTATCCGCCGCATCCTCTTCATTGCCGGCGACCGGAAGCTTGTACGCATCAATAAGCGCGTGTCCCATTTCGTGCAGGAAGACGAACTTAACGGCGTCGAACATTTTCTTGTAGGCGACCTGTTCGGTATCTCCCGCGCTTCGGAAGGTACTGTAAAAGTATTCCATCAGTTCATAGCACATCGTGATGGATCGGTCGCCTGAGTCGTAAAACGCGTTCGGTTCATTGCAGTCCTTGGTTCGCAGGTAAATGTCGTGCGGTAGGCTCAGTGAGATGTTCAGCTTAGCGGCCGCCTTTTCGAGAAGTTTTTCCGACCGCACCTGATTGTCGATCTCAATATATCGAGGCGTCGTTACCTCTAGGTGTTCTACGATGAAATCGCCGCTGTCGGTATTTTTCGCTCCACTCGACTTCTTATCAGATGGTCCGACTGGCCGTTGTGTCGTGTTTGATTGGGATGTAGTCGGGTCGTCACTGTATTCGCGGTCCGCGGGGCAAAAACAGGCGGTCACAACAATCAACGCTCCTAACGCAAGCGAAAGATTGACTGCATTTTGCCTTGTCGACGTTTTCATCAAATGGGAACAACCAAAAGTGAATTCAAACCTGCGTAAGTGACGCGTTCAGCACCTTGTGTTTGCGAAAAACGGGACACTGGGTCAAAAAAGGTCTTTTCGCCCGAGATCAGTGCGAATTCTCGACCAACCTGAGCAATGTTCGGATCGCTACTCCGGTCGGCCCCTTCGCTTGGTGCGGCCTAACCGTGTCACACCACGCGGTTCCGGCAATATCGAGGTGTGCCCATTTTGCGTTGTCGACAAACTCCTGGATAAATACGGCTCCCATGATCGTGCCGGCCTTGCCCCGAGGGCCGATGTTCTTAATGTCCGCTATATCGGATCTGATCTGCTTGCTGTATTCCATACCGAGCGGTAGTTGCCAGAACCCCTCACCCGACTCTCTACCATGAGCGACGATCTCATCGATCAGACCCTGATCATTGCCCATGATGCCCGTGTTAACGTCGCCAAGGGCGATGATGACCGCGCCCGTCAGGGTAGCCATATCGACGATCCGTGTCGCACCCTGTTTTTCGGCATATGCGACCGCGTCGGCAAGGATCAGACGTCCTTCGGCATCGGTATTCAATATCTCAATGGTCTTGCCGTTGGACGCCGTGACCACATCGCTGGGCCTCGATGCTTTGCCGTCCGGCATGTTTTCGACCGCGGCTATAACGCCGATGACCGGCACCGGAGGCTTCAGTAAGGCGATCGCACGCATCGTCCCGATCACGGTCGCACCGCCGGACATGTCGTATTTCATCGCATCCATTCCCTCACCCGGCTTCAACGAGATACCGCCGGTATCAAATGTTATTCCTTTGCCGACGAGGGCAAGAAGATCGCCTTTTTTCGCGGTGTTTTTAGATGGAGTATATCGGAGTACGATCAATTTCGCGGGCTGGTCGGAGCCGAGCGAAACACTGAGGAGTGAACCCATCCCGAGTTTTTTCATCCGAGCTTCATCCAGAACCTCAAATTTCAGGCCGACCTCGGTTGCCATTGCCTGGGCACGTTTCGCCATTTCCGCAGGCGTTAGAATATTCGGCGGTTCATTGGCCATGTCCCGAGTAAAGTTCATTGAATCGCCGATAGCCCTACCGCGTGCGATCCCGTTTTTAAGGTCACCCGGTTTTGCTCCATCCACGCAAACGACCAACTTTGATATCGACTTATTGTTTTTGTCCTTTGTTTTGTATTTATCCAGCTCGAATTGGCTGGTGATAGCACCCTGGACCGAATTTTGAACTGCTTCAACCGCGTTCGAATCGTAGCGCGGCATAAGGGCAAAGCTTTTCACATTGCACTTACGGAGATATCGGGTTGCCGTTCCGGCCGCAATTGAAACACCGGCCGCCTTATAATCCTTCTTTTCTCCGACACCGACGATCAATAGACGACTTGCCTTCATCTTTCCTTTTGGCGTTATTCGGATCAGCGCGGTGTCTCCGGATTCGCCTTTGAACTCTTCCGATTTGATCGCGACCGAAAGATGCCCGCCGGAAATTTTATCGAGCTCCTTTAGCGCTGATGAAGAAGCCTTTTCACCCTTAAAAACGGCCACCGCTAAGGCTTCAACGTCGGCCTCGGAAAAATTCGAAGATATACCCTGGAAGTTCATTAATTACCTCAACAAAAGTCATCAAAAGGCTTGTAAATACGTTATAAGCTAGCCTATCTGAGCTTTTCTTTCAACTGCTGACGCGTTTCTTTCTCGATGGTCTTTCGCATCTCGGTTTCGCGCTTATCGTAGAGTTTTTTTCCTTTCGCTACGCCTATCTCAAACTTGATCCTGCCGTTCTTCCAATAGATCGAAGTAATGACAAGGGTCATGCCCTTTTGAGTCGTCTCCTTCTCGAGCTTTTCGATCTCCTTGCGGTGAAGAAGCATTTTCCGCGGCCGGAGCGGTTCGTGGTTTTGGATATTCCCGTGAGAATAAGGGGAGATATGCGCATTCAAGAGCCAGAGTTCGTTCTCCTTGATCGCGACGTAGGAATCTTTTAGCTGTATCCGCCCAGCCATGATGCTTTTGACCTCAGTTCCGACAAGGGCAGCACCAGCCTCGTACTTATCGAGGATGTGGTATTCGTGGTAGGCTTGGCGGTTATTCAGGATCTGTTTATCCGACGACATTAAGAAAAAGTAAAAAGTAAAAAGGCAAAAGTCAAAATGGAGGCGTGCCGAGTACTTACACCGCTGCAATTATAGAGAATGCGAGCTGAAGCCTGTACTCCGAACGAGTTTGACAACTCTCGTTTTCGACACGTAAATTAATATCTACGCTGGGAGATCGTCTAATGGTAGGACAGCAGTCTCTGGATCTGCTTATCGGGGTTCGAATCCCTGTCTCCCAGCCAACTTTGTCGATGGACAATTGACAACGGAGAATGGAAAATATCCCAGACCTGGACTGATTTTCCATTGTCCATTATCCATTGTCCACTGTATGGAAGGTTGGCACGAAACTGAGATCCGCGTTCGCTACGCCGAGACCGACAAGATGGGGATAGTTCACCACGCGAACTACCTGATCTGGTTTGAGGCCGGCCGAAGCGACGTGTGCCGCGCCCGCGGCTTTTCGTACAAGGAAATGGAGGAAGACCATTCCCTTATCGTCGTTGCAGAGAGCTACGTCCGATACAAATCCCCTGCCTTTTATGAAGACCAACTCATCATTCGAACAAAAGTTGCCGAAGTTCGAAGCCGGACGATCCGGTTTGTTTATGAGGTATACAGGCCGAGCGATGACACACTTATCGCCGAGGGGGAGACCCTGCACCTTTCCACCGGCACAGATAAAAAGGTCAAGCTGATCCCGGAACGCTACAAGGTCAAGCTGCTTTTAGAGGAACCGGAAGAAGTATTCGCATTTCCCGCAAACCACGCTCCGAGTTAGATTTTTAATCACAGTTCGGCACGCCAAGAAAGCACGGCAACTGGTCGATGACAATTCCGCCCCACATCGACGCGATGATCACCAGAACCAGCGCCCCCAAAATGAGGGTTGTAGGACGAACCCTTGACTGACTTCCACCTGGCAGAGCTCGAACGATTCCGATGGAAATCCAGGTGAATGCGGCGGCCATGAGCCAAAGAAACGCAAACAAAGGGAAAGGGAAATTCGAGTAGGAAGTTTGTGCGAACACCAATTCCAAAATGACGAACGGGACAACAAGGACCAAACCTACAACCGCCGCCCTCTTTGGATCGTCAAACACCTGACTACTCATGATCATCACTTATATCGGCCTCAGATCAGTATGTCAATACAAATCGGCCGCCGTTTTTCCAAGCAAAACTTTATCCTTTTGCCTTTATCCTTTATCCTTTTAGATTATGCCCGGTGCCGCGACCGCCGAAGCGATCTTTATCGCTGCGATGATGGTCCTGATATTGATAATTAGCTTTGCCGCCGTTTTTTTCTTTTTCCGGACATACAAAAAGGAGATGTCGCGAAAGGAACGCGATAAAGAGCAATCAAAATCCAAGATCCGCGATCCAAAATCGACTAATGCCCCATCCAAAAATACTTGACCAGTCAAATTGCGCCCTGGTCGTTATCGACGTGCAGGAAGCCTTTCGGAACGTGATCCCCGAGTTCTCGAATATGGTGCCTCGGATATCAACGGCGATCGGCGGTTTTCAGCTCTTGGATATACCCATCCTCGTGACCGAACAGTACCCGAAGGGGCTCGGCCCGACAGCAGAAGAGATCGCATTGAGCCTGCCCGTCGATCTGGAACGCATCGAGAAAACTGCGTTCAGCGCGGGCGCCTCTGAAGCATTTAGGAAGAGGCTCGACGGACGGGACGTAAGCCAGGTCGTTTTGTGCGGCGTCGAAACTCACGTATGCGTCAATCAAACCGCACACGACCTCCTCGATGCAGGCTTCGAGGTGCATATTCTGACCGACTGCGTGGCTTCAAGATTCGATCATGACAAGGAAGCGGGGCTCTCGAAAATGTACGCGAGCGGCGTGGAGCCTTCATCTGTCGAGATGGCCTTGTTCGAGCTGATGCGCGGTTCCAGCCACGAGAAGTTTAAGGAGATCCAGGCACTCATAAAGTGACGAGTGGCGAGTGACGAGATAAAACGTGCGTTTTTAGGATTATAACGTACCAATTAGTGGATAAAACGAACCATTTTGACAGGGAATAGAACCATTTTTTAGCGTCGAGAAACGAAAACCCGGCCTGACCGACCCGCCCGATCCAGGCTTCGGGACCCCTTCACAGTAATGCCGGTGATAGCGTTTCCGGCGGTGGTGCGAGTCGGGGATTTTATCGTCCATACAGAAATAGTTGTTGCGTAAGGAATTGCATAGATGATACAATAGCCTATCCGGTATACGAACGGGACGTCGATCTA
>DATFEW010000241.1:0-2555 GCA_035250805.1 Pyrinomonadaceae bacterium | reverse complement strand
TAAGCGTCAAATTTCGTAGTTGTTCACCGGAGATCGGAGGTTGAAAACGCAGCGATCGGATATGTTATAATCAAGTTGCCTCTTTGGATCGCAAAGATAGCACGCCGTTCGCATCTCCTTAATCGACAATATTTAATGAAGTTGAGCGGATCAAAATTCGGCAGAATCCTCGTTTTCGTAACGGCGATGATGGCATTTGGCTCGTTTGCCTCTTGGGCACAGACGCCGTTGCTGCAGGATATTAAGGTTTATGCCGCACCAAAGGCATCGCCGACCCCGCTTGTACAAAAGACGGGCAGCACCGATCCGGCTGGCTTTTCGGCAGTTCCAACCACCGTAAAAACCTCTATCGCAGTTCTGCAGGAGACCCCGATCCCGGGTTATTCCGGAGTCTTAGTGGAGTCGCTTGCTGGAAACGTCGTCATTGAAAGCCTGGCTCACGCGCCTTTCAATCCCGCGTCAAACGTAAAGATCGCTACGAGTTATGCCGTGCTCAAGACTTTCGGGCCCGGGTATCGCTTCCCGACGAATGTATGGACCGACGGCAGTATCGATGCGTCAACAGGCACTTTGATCGGCAATATCTACGTCTCGGGTCGCGACCCGGTTTTCGGTTACGAGCAGGCAATAGAGATCGCACACGAATTGAATCGTCTAGGTATCAGGAACGTCCAGGGCGATCTGATCGTAACCGACAACTTTGCGATGAACTACTCCGCGTCGGTAACGCGGTCGGCGGATGCGCTCTTTGCGACGCTTGATACATCAAAGCGTTCGGTAGCGGCTGTCCGCAGCTGGACGAACTTTGTTGCGAATTCAGGGCGTCCTGGTTACTACAATTCGGTGCCGAGCGTGACATTTACCGGCAGGGTCTATGTTCAGCCAATGCCGAGCACACTCAATCTGCTCTTCTCGCACGAGTCGGCACAGATGCGTGACATCGTGAAAGCGATGATGTGCTTTTCGAACAACTTTTTGTCCGACCGGCTTGGTGACATGATCGGCGGGCCGTACGCGATCGCCCGGATGGTCCAGCAGGACACCGGCGTAACGCCTACAGAGTTCTATATACAGACGGCCAGCGGCCTCGGTATCAACCGTGTAACCCCTGCGGCGATGATGAAACTTCTTCGCGTTTTCAGGGCCGAACTTGCCCGTAACCGAATGACGTTTACGGACATTATGCCGGTCGCCGGGCTGGACGACGGCACGCTCGAAGGACGGTTTGCGAACGATTACTCTCGCGGCAGCGTGGTGGGCAAGACGGGGACGCTCGGTCAGACCGACGGTGGTGTCAGCTCTCTCGCGGGCGAGATAAGCACGCGTGACGGCCGCTTCCTGTTCGTCATCTTCAATCAGCGGGGCCGCGTCAACGGGTTTCGGGCTTTTCAGAATAACTACATCTCACTGATCCAAGGCGAATTTGGCGGACCCGTATCGCTCGGATATTCCCCCGTCTCGCTCGACGCCAGGCTCGCGAAAACTCGGATCTCATATCCGACAGCGCGCGTAGGAAATTAGGATCGTAAGGAAAATATAACGAATGGAGGCAGACAATGTTTGCCTCCATTTTTTGTTCTAAGTTGTTCGAAACCGTAAGATAGTGCAGAATTTTACGCTTAGGCCGCCGGTATTCGAATGAAAGAGATCGAGTTAGAACCCACCGAGATCGAACAGCCAGAAGAACTTGCCGACCCCGTAGCTCAGGAACTAATACTGGAAACAACGGACGAGGAAACCAGCCGCAGTGTCACGCGCTCTGCCGGGACGGTTTCTGCTGCGGTGATGGTCTCGCGTGTTCTCGGCCTCGTTCGAGAAACCGTCTTCGCTCGGTTCTTTGGTGCAGGTTTTCTTTACGACGCGTTCGTAGTTGCATTTAAGATCCCAAACATTCTTCGCGATCTGTTTGCCGAGGGGGCGCTTTCGGCCGCCTTTGTAAAAGTCTTCACTGATTACCAGATAAAGAAAAATGAAGGCGAGGCATGGCGGCTCGCGAGCCTGATCTTTAATCTCCTTGCGGTTGTCATGAGCGGTATCACCATTCTTGGAATACTGCTCGCCCCCTACTATGTCCCTTGGTTGGCCCGCGGGTTTCCGCCGGAGAAGGCCGACCTTGCCGTCACGCTCACGCAGATAATGTTCCCGTTCATCCTCCTTGTGGCGTTGGCGGCGCTGGCGATGGGCGTTTTGAACACCAAAGGAAAATTCGGCGTTCCGGCGTCTGCATCGACCGCATTCAATATATGCTCGATCGTGTTCGGCCTCGGCTTCGCGTACTGGCTTAGCGGGGGCGGTTGGGAGACGTCTTTCGACAAGAACACCGTACCGAGCGAGGCGGCACAGTGGGCGATTATCGGAATGGCGATCGGTACGTTGATCGGCGGTGCCGCGCAGCTTTTGATCCAGATCCCGTCGCTGCTGAAGGTAGGTTTCCGCTTTTCTCCCGTCCTGAGCTTCACCGACCCGGGCGTGAAGAGGATCATGCGGCTGATGGGTCCCGCGATCATCGGCACCTCGGCCGTGCAGGTAAAAGTTCTGGTTGACATCCTGGTCGT
>DATFEW010000227.1:0-3764 GCA_035250805.1 Pyrinomonadaceae bacterium | reverse complement strand
CCCGAAGGCTGCGGTTTCGTATATGTTTCCGATCGTGCACGCGATCGCGTCGAGCCCTCATTTGTCGGCTGGATCAGTGTCGAAACGCCGTGGGACTTTGCCGACCGCGGCCAGCCGTTCAAACCGAATGCGCTTGCGTGGGAAAGCGGGACCGGTGCCTCGTCGCTGTTCTACGGCCTAGAGCAAAGCCTGAAGCTTATTACGGAAACCGGACTCAATGAGATCGAATCGTATTTAAACGACTTATCGGATTTTTTGTGCGAATCGCTGGCCGGAAAGAATTATGAGATCTTAAGTTCGCGGGCACCCATAGAGAAGTCGGCGATCGTTTGCATCCAGCATACGAACGGAATGTCTTGCACGGAGATATCCGAGCGACTTCAGAAAGAGAGCATCATCGTCAGCCCACGCATCGATCGCGTCCGCATCTCACCGCATTTTTACAATGACGAGGCTGATATAGAACGATTGGTCGAGGCTTTGCCCTGATCAACTATTTTGGGGCGATAGGCTCGGAGAGGTCGTCCAGGTTGAGACGAGTGAGCCCGCCGGCGTCAGAGAAAGCGGTCATTGTGGCGCGTTGCTTTTCTCTATAACGAAAATACCAGATACCGGCGAGTACCCCGGTCGCTCCGGTGATCGCGAACACGAGGGCGATCCACAGAACCGTTGAGATCGCGACGTCACGGCCGGTCATCGCGAAATAACGCTCGATCTTCTGCAGCAAAAAAGGGTCCTCACCCAACCACTGAACGCTTTTTTCGTATTTTACCTGGTCAAGCAAGGCACTCGCCGCGGCCGGATCGTTCGAATCGAAGACGAATGCACCGTAGTTACCGATACGCCGATAAACGAGCGGGGGATCTGCCGGCTGCTCGGCAAGATGCTGCGTAAATCTGCCGTCGGCGTAGGAGGCGGCCTGTGGGGTCGTGTACTCGACGATCAACAATTTTCCTACAGGATAATCGGCCGCAACCGCTTCGGTCCCGGCGGCAAACTCGATCAGATCCAGTACGGGTCTCTCTCCAAATATTGATTTTAGGGCACTTATACTCTGAATGAATACGGGGGACGTCCCCCCGTCAGGGAGATGCTTTAACAGGACAGGAAGGCCGTCGACCTCTGAAACTTCCTGGCTCGGTTGGCTGTAACCTTTTTCCTGAGCAGAGACACTGTAGCCGAGAATACAGCCGAATACAGCACTCACGGTCAACAATGTTATTAGTTTTTGAGCAAAAGGTCGCAATTTCACGTTACTTCGATGCGATCTGGCAATTTTACGATGTTAACACCGATGAACGAAAACCGCACAACTCAGGCTACACCAAATAGTGCGCTTTCTGTTTTAAAGCATACATTCGGCGGGAGTGAATCCCTGCTTGGATGAGACCTGAAAATACAAGTATGCCCGCTAATTTTGGAACAAAATCTGCTTTTTATTGTCTAAGTAAGTGTTCACTTACTGTTTGGCACGGCAATTGAAATAGATTATGGCGTCCGAGGGGGGACAAAAAAATGACAACCGAAGCTATGAACTATCCGGTACTCCAAAAAGGAACTAAGGCGGCGAAAGCCAAATCGCCGTCCGAAGTGAAAAAGATCGTATCGCTCGTAACGGCGACCGACTTCGATCTGACGCAGTCGGCGGCAAAGGGCGACATGGCCGCTTTCGAGGAGATCTATCAGCGGCACCACAGGCGGGTTTACTCCATCTGTTTACGGATGCTGCAGAACGCTTACGAAGCTGAGGACCTGACACAGGACGTCTTTATCCAGCTTTATAAAAAGGTCGGTAGCTTCCGAGGTGATTCAGCCTTTACGACGTGGCTGCACCGGATGACGGTGAACCAGGTTCTGATGCACTTTCGCAAGCGGAACGTGAAGTACGAGAAAACGACCGAGGAAGGCGAAACGCCCGACCAGATCGTTGCCGGCACGTCCGACCCGGACAAGATGCCGATCGTAGACAAGATCGCACTTGAGAACGCGATCGATCAGCTTCCGCTCGGCTACAAGAACGTATTCGTTCTGCACGACGTCGAAGGCTTTGAGCACGAGGAAGTTGCACGAATTCTCGGCTGCTCGGTCGGTACATCGAAGTCGCAACTTCATAAGGCTCGTCTGAAACTCAGAAAGCTTTTGAAGAAAAAGGCGAATCCGCGTCTCGCCGGTGCGTATTAAGTCGGAACGCGGGCAGCCTGCCCGCACCATCGAAGTGCGAACCGCGGCCCCCCACTTTAATTAGCGGTTCGTGAAAAAAGTTTAACTTGGTCGAGCAAAGGGTGGCCGTCTCAAAAGACGGCCTATTTCTTTGCGCGCAAGAAGTATCCGTCAGATCGAATATTCCTTTGGCCAATCATTCTAACCCAAAGTAGTTCCTCACATTCAAGGGGACGGCGTTCAAGTTCGGGCGAGCTTTTAGTTCCCTCAATAAGTCGTCCTCGGAAATAACTGATTGGATTTTGGGTAGTAGATTACTGTTCAGGACTTCTCTCAAATGCGTCTCTCTCTCATAATCCCGTATTTCATTCTCCAAGTTAAGTAGAGCCTGAATCCTTGCTCTTTCATTGAAATCGATGGACGTGAGACGGTTATAGACGTGCATTCTATGCATGCCCAACGGGATATTTTGAGTACATAACAAAGTTAATATAAAAGAAGTCGCCAAAATCCGATTTTTGGAGATTCACAAGTCTTGTGAGTTCGCCCTTGTTATCAACCCAATAGTTTCCTTTCCTCTTAAATCCCGCAGGTTTGAGAGCCTCATCAAGCAGTCCTGCTATCTCGCTTTTATTCATGACCAATATTTAATAGAAGTCCAAAACTGTCGTCCACAACCGGGAAGACCTGGGTGCAAATCATGAAAATCATTCCAACTCCGTCATTTCGCGCCAGATGCTATTCAAATTCAAGATGTATTGATTCACCATCAAATGATAGGCGTCTTGCGCCTGGATCTTTGAAACCTAAAAAAAGGATATTAGGCGTCTTAAGCATCTTCCGAAAAACTTGTTTCCGAAAATTCGAAGAAAAATGATCTTGGAAAGGTCCTTATGTGGTTGCTGTCAACGGTTTGCGTATCCGGGCGATGGGTGCGGACACCCTCCGGACAACCCCCGGACAGGCTCCGGACAATAGCGGACAAGTCGAGCTCACGAAACGATCAGGTTGATGTTTCGCCGTGCGAGTTCGGCGACGAACTTATCCGGGTCGATCGCTTTTTCCTGTGGTGTCGCCCCGCGTGAGAGTACTTCGCCGCTGGCCATCATTTGGGCGATGATCGAAGCCGGAAACGCGGTTGTTCGCCTCATTGCAGAGAGGCCGGTCGCTTCGTCTCTTTTGTCGACTATGTCGTAGCGGAGGCGGGAACGTGTGTCAGAAGGCACACTCCCTACCGGTCGTGTTTCCGCCATTTGTCCAACGAAGTCGAGTCGCACGAGAACATAGTCGGGACCGTCAGCGGGAAGGTGTTTTTGAAGCAGCTCAGCAAAGACCTTGCGCGGTGTGACCTTTTCGAAGTCGGCGACGATCGGCTCACTGGAGCAAAGCCCGAGGTCGATCATCGTCTTGAATTTTTCGCAGTGGCCCGCATAGCGGATGGTCTTGTAATCAAGCTCCTTCACCTGACCGAGAAAGGTTTGAGGCAGCGTGGATGTACCGCCTCCGGTTTGAAAGGCTTCGAGCGGCGGGAATTCTTCGAATGAAAGGGTTTCAAGTTCGGTCATCGATGGCACCTCGGTGATCTTCCCGTCGCGAATGACCCG
>DATFEW010000224.1:0-8398 GCA_035250805.1 Pyrinomonadaceae bacterium | reverse complement strand
CCTTATCGAGCTAAAAAAGCTTGACCTTGTGCTCGGGAGGTTTTGGACGGGTATCCAGGCTTCATCACGTAAGGACGAGACCGCGCTCATCTTGGTTTCTGATCACGGGTTTAATGCAAAGGAACCGATCTTCAGTCAGGGCTTTAATTTGGTAACGATGCTTACGGACGCTTCTGGCGGTGGCCATCACGTGATGACCAAGAGAAGGATACTGCTTGACTACGCCGTCAAGGGCGTGAATCCTCTTGTACCGGCGATCAGAACGCCATCAAAAAATTCCTACTATCTAAAGGACCAGCTCAACAAATATGTAACGGCTTTGGTCGATTTCGACGGTAATGAACGTTCGTCGATCCACTTGCGGGAAAGCGGGCTGAACGTGATGCATATCCTGCTTCAAGAGCTTCAGAAGAAACATCTCTCGCCGGCTGTGCGAAAGGCCGCGATCGATCTGTTTTTCAAAGAGGTTGACGATCATCGCAGTCATTGGCAGGAGTCGGCCGACGGTCTTGATGAGGAACTGGTAGCAGTTCAGCGCTCGATCGAAGCAAATGAAAAGTTGCTTAAAACGCTTCCTAAGGTCTCGGCCGCTGAAAAGGCACTTGGCCGCGACAGGGAGGTCCGGCGTCTCCAGTCCCTCGTTAGTGCGGAAAAAGAAAATGTTGCCGCCTATCGCCGGTACATCGTAACTCTTAGGAATTTATTGGGCCTACGTCGCGAGAGTTTCAACCCGAACCAATTCAAGATCGAGGAGCTTATAGCACCCGATTCGATGGGCCGGTCGAACTCGATACATCAGCTTCAGGAGTATGTCGCCGGGTTAAGTCCAGCCGGCCTTAGTCTTGCGGCGGACGGAAGCATCGACATCGAAAAGAGCTTTGTCAAAGTGAATTACTTCGAACTGCTAAAAAGCCAGAAGATCCGCAGCAACATGCAGAAGGGCGTAAGTAACCAGCCGATCGATTTTATCGCCGTCCGAGTTCCACTCGATGGGATCGCTGAGGAACTGCCCGAGGACCTGAGGCCCAACGATAATCCGATCTGGGTGTACGGTGGCGAAGATAAGCAGGCGTTGATCCTCTCGCGTAATGGAGAAGGCGGCACGCTGAGTCTCCGGTATCTTCCGATCTCGGGACTTAGGCAGGACGCAAACGGGAAATATACGTTTAAGGTGATGGACTGGGCTCCGGGATTTCCGCTGAAGATCTTCGAGGACAAGAATTTCGCAATTCCCGAGGGTGAGCGGGCGGCATGGCTCAGCCAGTGGCATCCTGAGATGGAATGGTTTCGTGCCATTCATAAAACTTTCTATTCGAACGCGGTGATCGGCCTGAACGAACAACTCGATCGCCATTTTGTCATCGACGACAACGGTGCGCTCTCTTCGGATGAAAAGCTTATTCGTCGTTTCCGTCAGCGCCAACGACAGTTGACCGAATCGGACATGTTGATCCTGGCGAACAATCATTGGAATTTCGATATTCGCGGGTTCAACCCGGGCGGCAACCATGGCTCCTTCTTCCGTGTCTCGACACATTCGACGTTAATGATGGCGGGTGGCAATAATACGGGGATACCGCGTGGACTTGGGATCGCCGAACCTTACGACAGTCTTTCGTTGATGCCGACAATACTAAGATTGATGGGAAGGGTCGATGAGGCAAATCGACCGGACGCGGAGTTGTATAAATTGGGGTATCGACGATTTCCCGGCCGCGCGATCGGAGAGATCGTTAACGGTCACACCAGTCCAGCCAAAGCGTCAAGTCCTTGAGAGACATCGCCTGTCAAGTGAACCCTCAATGCCCTTCGCCCGCGGTCAAGTAAAACCTGAAAGTCACCGCGTGCCTGGGCCGATTTAACCACGCCGAACGAATATTTTTGTCCCGGAACGGGTAGGTCGATCGCGTCGTCGGCCGTGATCTGCAGAAACACGCCATTGTTCCCGCCGCCCTTATAAGCCTGCCCCGTCGAATGCAGAAAGCGGGGTCCAAAGCCCATACACGTGGCGGGCAGATATTTTTCAAGCACGCGAGATCGAATCAACTGCAAACGCTTTTCGTTTTCCGGATTCATTTCAACATAGCCGAGTAAAGCGAAATAATCGGTTTCCTCTATGTTTGCAAAGTGGGCCGAAAGAAGCTCCCGCAGGCCCCCGTCATCGATCATGTTTTTTAAACGGGATGCGTATTGAGTAGATGAGAAGAGTTTCATCCCGTCCCTTTCGAAGAATGGCGTCTCGTCCGGCAGTTCGCCTTTGCTCTCATATTCTTCAGTCAGTTTACGAGCCTCGACCTTTGCAGATTCGACATCGGGCTGATCGAACGGGTTGATGCCCATGATCGACCCGGCGACGGCCGTAGCGAATTCCCAGCGGAAAAACTCGGCGCCGAGATCGTAAATGTTGTTGATCACGATCTCGATGACCGGATGCCCGGCGGCGCGAAGATCGGCGAGGTCGGTCTCAGAGTTATCACTTGAAAGCTTAAGGTGCACGAAAATGCGGTCATTCCCGTAACTGACCGCTGGCTGGATCGGCTCCCGGTCGACCGGAATGATCGCGACGCCGTTCTTCCCTGTGGACTCGGCTATCAGTTGTTCGAGCCACGCGCCGAAATCGTAAATTTCGCGCGAGGTAAAGATCGTCAGCTTGTCGCGTCCGGCGCCGTGACAAATGCCCAATATAAGGCCGAGCAACGCCCCGGGGTTCTCCGCGATGCGTTCGTTCCGGCACATCTCCGACATCTCTACGGAACACGTAAGGAGCCGTTCGACGTCCAGTCCCATTACCGCCGCGGCCGTCATACCAAAAGCCGAAAGTGCGGAAAAACGGCCACCGACATCCGGCTTCCCGTAGATAATATGGCGGAAACCATCTGCTTTCGCTGCCTCTTCCATCTTTGAGCCGGGATCCGTGATAGCAACAAACTGCTTTCCCGCATTTTCGACTCCGTCCAGCTGCGAAACACGGTCAAAGAAATACTGCTTGAAACAATTTGGCTCAAGCGTCGAACCCGACTTGCTGGCTACGATGAGCAGTGTATTTTTAAGATCGAGCTTTTCTTCGATCGCAGTGATCTGGGAAGGAACCGTCGAATCCAGGATATGAAAGTTTGTCTTCCCAAACGTGATAGCAAGCATCTCGGGACAAAGAGAGGATCCGCCCATTCCCATCAGCAGAGTGTCTTTAAAACCGGCGTGGCCGATGTCGGTTTTCAAGCTTCGATATCTGTCGAGGTTTGCGAGTTCTTCGTTCGCAACAGTAAGCCATCCGAGCCATTTCGCTTCGTCCGTATTTGTCCAAACGCCTGCATCCCTGCCCCATATCCTTTCAACGAGTTTTTCAGATTCGAGAGCAGCGAGTTTGGCGGTGAAAGCGACCTCGAGAAGTTCGGGAAGAGAGTAGTTCATGGACGAAAGCATGCAATCATCTTGGGTAAATCACTGTTTGGTGTCAAACAAACGATGTTGGAGTAAAATCAACGCATGAAAATCCTAATTCTGGCTGCGATTTTCGCGATGCCGGTGTCGGCTCAAGTTTGCGTCGACAATGCAAAGGTCGTCGCTCCGCTGCTTTCTGAGGCGTCCCGCAAAACCTACTCGACAAAGCTTGAGGCCGCACAGGCAAATTTCCGTAGCAAGCCTGACGCCGACAATTTGATATGGCTGGCACGTCGGCAGGGTTACCTAGCGCAATACAAAGAAGCAATAAAGACATTATCGGCCGGCATTCAAAGATTTCCCGACGATGCGCGAATGTATCGCCACCGTGGTCATAGATATATCACGCTGAGGTGTTTTGATAATGCAATTCGCGATCTCGAAAAAGCCGCCTCTTTAATAAAGGGCAAACCTGACGAGGTTGAACCTGATGGATTGCCAAACGCCAGGAGTATTCCGACAAGCACACTCCAATCGAACATCTGGTATCATCTCGGCCTTGCTTATTATCTTAAAGGAGATTTTGAACGCGCCTTGAATGCTTACAATGAAGCCGAAAAAGTGTCGAGGAATCCTGATATGCTGGTCGCCACAAAGCATTGGCAATATATGACTCTTCGACGATTGGGTAGACGAGACGAGGCGTCTGCTGCAGTGAAAAATATTTCCGATGACCTGGATATTATTGAGAATCAGGATTATTCCAAACTCGTAAAGCTCTACAAAGGCACGGCAAGTGGCGATGCGCTGTTAAAGGAATTCGAAGCAAGTGCGGATAGTGTCAGTAAAGCCTCTCTCGGTTACGGTCTCGGCAACCGGTGGCTCTATCACAACCGTCCGACCGAAGCTAACGAAATATTCCGCAAGATCGTCGCCGGCAATCAATGGGCAAGTTTTGGCTATATTGCAGCCGAGCAGGAGCTAGCGAGAGTGGCTACGTCCCAAAAGTAAGATAGTGTATCCCGTAATAAAGAATAAAGATCATTACGAACGCTAAGAAATAAAGACCGGTCATGAAATAAGCTTCGGTAAAGAGCGATTTTTCCGGCAATACCAACATGTTGCGCGCGTCGGTGGGGCCACGGACAACAAGTACCCAAAGGATAGCAACGATCATCAGATGCCCGATCGCATCGACCATCCCAAACTCAAAAACGGAAAGCACGAATACCGACATTAACCCGAGAGCCACCAGCCGTCCGATAACTGAGACCGCGCCAAGCAGAATGAACGTCACGAAGAACTCGACGAAACCCGAGACCTTCATAAACACAGCCGGCGTCATTCCCATAAGCATGTGCGGCCGGCCCTCGAGCACGGATATCGTCCAGTCCGCGTAGGCGAATTTCTCGACCGCGGCCCAGATCAATGTAAGGCCCGTGCACGCGAATAACACCACGAAACCTGATTTCACCAGGTTCTTGCTCTTGGCTTGGGACACGAAGAGAAAATATGCGATGCCGAGAAAGATCAAATAATCAAGTATATGGAACAGGCCATAATCGAAGCCGGCGGCGAAATACAAAACAAAAATGCCAAGCCCCGAGATAAAGACCGTGAATCGCGAAATTACACACAACGCGATGAGCAGATGGATCCACGGAACGAATGGAGACGCGGTTTTTAGTTCGGGCGTGAGGTAGAAGCTTTGGCCGAAACCCAGAGCCCACCAGCCGAACAGCGAAAGGAAGAATATCCCCGTTGCCGCACGCATTATGTAGCCCGCGGCGTTGTCGAGTTTTTTTAGTTTTTGATCGAACTCGGCGAAATATCCGTTTTCATAGATGTATCGGTCTGCGAGGAAAAACAGATAACACGCCACCGCCGAGACCAGGAAAAGCTTTACGAATGTCCCGTCGATAACCTCGCCAATGGGCGTCGGCGGTTTTGTCACGTCGTATTCAAAAAACCATTTGACGTGTCCGGTTACAGTCATTGCACACAAGGCAAGCGACAATGCAACACAGAACGGGCGAACCGGTAACGAGCGGAGAGACGTGCGATCGGACGCTGTCATATTTTTCTGTTCGAGAATGGCTAACTATGTCTCATATCTTCGAAACGCTTTGCAAGCTCGCGCTTCAACAACTTGCCGGTCGGCCCTTTTGGAATGTCTTGGACAAAGTGCACGGTTTTTGGGCATTTGTAATCGGCGAGATGCGCCTTGCAGAATTCGAGGATCTCATTTTCCGTCCGATGTTCTTCGTCTTTAAGCACCACGAACGCTGCTACTTCCTCCCCGTACAATTCATCAGGCACACCGATCACTGCCGCCGCGGCGATCGCGGGATGCGTATAAAGGAGATCGTCGATCTCACGGGGATAGATATTTTCACCGCCACGTATGATCATGTCCGACTTTCGGTCAGCGATGTAGAAAAAGCCGTCGGCGTCGCGGTAGCCGATGTCCCCCGTGTGAAACCATCCGTTGGCGAAGGCTTTTTCGGTTGCCTCCGGATTCTTGAAATATTCTTTGAATATATTTGGCCCCCGAAGTACGATCTCACCTAATTCACCGTCAGCGACCTCCTGATCGTTTTCGTCGAACACCTTCATCTCATTGCCGATCGGCAAACCACACGAGCCGGGCCTCCGACGTTCATTCGGCGGATTGAAAGTCGAGCGGCACGTCGATTCGCTCATTCCGTAGCCCTCAATGACGGGGCATCCAAACACTTCCTCGAATTTTTTCATTACCCGTGGTGGTACGGGCGCCGAACCACACATTGCAAACCGCAACGTATCCTCCGGCCTCCTCATGTTTTCACGGCTTTCGATTCCCGATTCTTCAGCCCTTTTCACTAACATTGAAAGCATGGTCGCCACCGATCCGAACGACGTCACTTTATATTCGCGAATGATGTCCCAAAAACGCGATGCCGAAAATTTTGGTGCGACGACGGTTGAGCCACCACAGTAAAGCGCCGTCATCGTGGTTACCGAAACGGCGTTCATATGAAACAGCGGCATTACACTGAGCAGGCGGTCTTCGGGCCCGAAGCCCATCCATTCGGTGATTTGCTGAGCATTCGCGATCAGGTTTCCGTGACTTAGAAGACAGCCCTTTGGCTTACCGGTCGTGCCCGAGGTGTAGATGATGATGGCTTCATCGTCTGGCGCAAGATCGACGGCGTTTAGTTTTTCCTCGAAGTCCACTGTGGCTGCGTCGACGTCATCAAAGACGATCAAGTCAGAACCGCCCGCGAACGCAGGTGGTTCTGACAGGAATTGTGATCCCGCCAGCATTAGTTTTGCCTCGGAGTTCTTCACGACCCATTCGATCTCTTCGGCTTTCAAAAGCGAATTAACGGGCCCCGCGAGCGCACCGATCTTCCAACAGCCGAAGTAGGCGAATATGTACTCCGGCGAGTTCGGCAGCAGCAAACTTACGACATCGCCCTTCTCAATGCCGCGTACCTTGAGCAAATTTGCAGTTCGGTTCGCTGCCGCATCAAACTCAGCGTAGGTCCAGGTGCGGCCATCACTTTCAGAAAAAAGAAATGGCCTTCCCACGTTTTCTTGTACCTGGAATTCGAGTAATTCTCTAATACTTCGAAACGGCATCGCGTTTGACAATATAACAAAATCTAAAATTAAACCTAGCGCACGGATTGCCGATGTTCGCTATTGAGCCGATTGCGTTTTCGGCCGTTATTTCATATATTCAAACGCATTCATACAAAAGAAGTTATGTCCATTTATCGAAGTTTTATCAATGGCGAATGGCTGGAGTCGAAGTCGGGAAAAACGGTACCGAATATCAATCCCGCAAATACGAACGACATCATCGGAACCATCGAGCTAGCATCGCGCGAAGAGGCACGCCGTGCGGTCGAAGCAGCTTATGACGCTTTTCGCAGCTGGAAGGCGACACCTGCGCCTGCACGCGGAAAGTTTGTTGCGCGTGCCGGGCGGCTGATGGAAGATCGAAAGGAAGATCTTGCCGCGGCGATCACCCGCGAAGAGGGAAAGACGATCGGCGAGGCGCGCGGCGAGGTGCAGCGTGCGATAAATGTGGTTGAGTTCTGCGCCGGGGAATCGAGGCGTATGACCGGCGAAACGATCCCGTCCGAGCTCCCGGCAAATTTTGCGTATACGATAAAAGAGCCGCACGGCGTTGTCGCATGCATAACGCCTTGGAATTTTCCGGTTGCGATCCCTTCATGGAAAATCGCGCCGGCCCTGGTGGCGGGAAACACCGTCGTCTTCAAACCCGCAACTTTAACCCCGCTAACGGCGACATTGATGACTGAGATCTTCAACGAAGCGGGCTTGCCTGCCGGTGTTTTGAATTTAGTGCTAGGTTCGGGGAGCGAAGCAGGTGACGAGATCGTAAGCCATCCTGCCGTAAAAGCGATCTCGTTTACGGGTTCGACGGAAACCGGTCTAAAGTTATACACGCAGGTTGCACCTCGCGGAGTAAAGGTGCAGGCCGAGATGGGCGGGAAGAATCCGGTTGTGGTACTCGAAGATTGTGATATGCCGCTTGCCGTCGAGTCCACGGCGCAAGGAGCGTTCGGATCAACAGGTCAACGATGTACGGCCACTTCCCGAGCAGTCGTGGTTGATAGTATCGCCGACGAATTCGTCGAGAAGATCGTCGCTCGTGCGAAGAGCTTCAGGCTAGGCGCGGGTGAGGACGCTAACACAGACATTGGCCCATCAGTTGATGAGGGCCAATTCAACACCGTTCTGAAATACATAGACATCGGACGCGAGGACGGTGCCGAACTGCTATGCGGCGGCAAGCGAGCCACCGGCAACGGGTTAGACGGCGGCTATTTTGTTGAGCCCACCGTCTTTGACCGTGTGACCCGGGACATGCGAATCGCACGGGAGGAGATCTTCGGGCCGGTTCTCGCCGTCATGCGTGCAAAAGATTTTGACGAGGCGATGCTCATTGCGAACGACTGCGAGTACGGGCTTTCATCTTCAGTCTTCACGAATGATGCAAACT
>DATFEW010000197.1:0-3737 GCA_035250805.1 Pyrinomonadaceae bacterium | reverse complement strand
AGCTTCCCTCTCGGTAAGCCTCAAACTGACCAGTTGTGCTTCTATCTCATAGAACCTCTCGGGGTCTCCGGTGAGACACGTGGTTCCAGATTTGTAGTCGTGGACGACCAGGGAGTCGAAGCGGGAAAGGAATACATCAGGTTCTGAAAATCGGGTTTCACCGGTCGGCCGCGTAACGATACCTTCTAATCTCGGGCCAAGATCGTAAGAGATGGTGAAAATAACCGCTGTTCCCTTCTCCAAATGGCGCCCGAATATAGCCAGTGTCTCCACCGGATCGTCGCCGCGTATCTCCAAAGCTTCGACCGGCCGGATCCCGGCGATCATCAAATGCGAATCCAAATGGCCGACGCCGCAACTGTCAAGGATACATACATCTTCGTGCTCGGCCAGGCCGAGAAGAGCCGAACTGAGTTCGTCAGGAGTGAGGTCGATCTGGCGCACTTCGCCAAAATCTTATCACGGCTTCTATTTCCGGGCAGAAACGCGACAGCAAACGGAGCGTAGTACTATCCAGCGCGACGAATCGACATGCTCGTTCACACTCGCGTTTTGCCCGTAAGGGTCGCATTCGCTATCGATTTCGCGTAATATACCCTGAGCCGGATTCCCACCTCAATCTAGAAATTTATGGCTATGGACTTGAATCAGAAGCATACCCTTGTACGCGGACTCGGCCTTGCAGCCGCCGGTTCGGTGATCGTCGGCAATGTGATAGGCACCGGGGTTTTTCTGAAGGCCCGCGTGATGACCTGCAACGTCGGCGAACCATTTTGGGTCATCATGGCGTGGGTCGCTGCCGGCCTTCTTTCCCTCGCCGGCGCACTGACCTACGCGGAGCTCACGGCCATGAAGCCCGAGGCCGGCGGTCCATACGTTTTTCTCAGAGATTCATACGGACGTGTTTCGAGTTTCCTGTTTGGCTGGATGCAGATGTTCATTGCTAAGACCGGCTCTCAAGCGAGCGTGGCCGTGGTCTTCGCAATTGCTCTCAACGACTATCTCGGCGGCGCCCTGAATCGGACACTTCTGGAAACCAACATATTTGGCATTCCATACGCGCTAACATCGCTCCAGATCGTTGCCGTTATGCTCATCGTTATCTTCACGACGCTAAATTGCCTTTCCGTGAAGATGAGCGGGCAAATCGCTACGTTCCTCACGTTCATAAAGATCGCGTTGGTGCTTTTTGTGGGACTCGGGGCTTTTCTCTTTGTTACCGGCGGGACCTTTGCCAATTTTTCGCTCGCCGCAACCGGCGGTACCTGCGAGGGCGTCGCGGACGCCGTCAAGTACGGATCGGCTGAGTGGACATTTCTCGCCGGTTTCGGTGCCGCCATGCTCGGAGCTTTGTGGGGATATGACGGCTGGGACAATCTTTCGTTCGTCGCCGGCGAGGTAAAGAACCCGCATCGAAATATCCCCGTCGCAATTATCGGCAGCGTACTTCTTATCATTGTTCTTTACGTGGGGGTTAATGTCGCATATTTTTATGTCCTTGACCCAACGGCGGTCGCATCGGTTTCAAAGGACTCATCAGTCGCGATGGTTGTGGTCAGCAAGTTCTTTGGCGGCGATATCACCAGCTTTGCAACGGGTGCGGCGGTCGCGATATTTTCTGTCGGTCTTATGCTCTCTTCGCTCGGCACGCTTCATACCTCGATCCTGAGCGGTTCACGCGTTCCGTATGCGATGGCGAAGGACGGGCTGATGTTCCGGACCTTCGACAAAGTTTCAGTTAATTCGGTCCCAGTAAATGCGGTGCTTTTTCAAGGTGTCTGGGCGAGCATTCTGGCCCTCTCAGGGTCGTTCGATACGCTGACTGATTACGTCATTTTCGGCTCGTGGATCTTTTACGCACTTATCACATCGTCGATCTTCGTTTTCAGACGTAAGTATCCGGACGCGGAAAGGCCGTACAAAGCCTGGGGCTATCCCATCGTTCCTGTTGTGTTCCTGCTTGTTGCGGGGTGGCTTTTGATCAATACGATGATGACCGCGCCGACACAGGCCTTTGTCGGGATTGGACTCATAATTCTGGGCTTGCCGGTTTATTACTATCTGGTTTCCAAAGGAAATCGTATTGATCCGAGTGAGGATGGCGGTGTCTAAAGACAGGCGAAAAGGAACAGAGCGACGTAACGAACTGCGCGTTGGGGTTGACGCGGACATCGGATGGACGATCGATGGAACGCCAATGTCCGGGCGCTTGAGCGACATGAGTATGGCGGGCTGCTTCGTGCTGACGGCGGGCCAGTTTTCAGATGGTGACATTGTCCGCCTCTATTTTCCTCATCCGGACGGAGCGCAGGTTGAGATACATGGACAGATCAGAAACCATGTGCCTGAGATCGGGTTTGGGGTGGAATTCCTCGACCTGACAGGTTTCCTAAAAGAGTTCCTGCGTAGCTTCGCTGAAACACATTTCACGTACCGCTAGATTCAACTCAACAACCCTATGCTAAAATTCGGCGGATGGGCCTCACCCTGCAAACGCCGGTTATCGAGCTGCATCGACATCACGTCGGAAGGCTGTCGGGATACACATCCCTGAAGCTCGCATCGTCGCTGGCCTCGTATATAGAGAAAGCGGAACCTGCGGACGTTACCGTCGGCGACCTGCTCAACTATTTTCCGATGCGGTACGAGGACCGGTCCAATCTGGCTCGCATCGACGAACTTCAACCGGGGGTCGAGGCCTCGGTCGAACTCTACACTCGAACGGCCAACGCATATCAGGTCCGCAACAAAAGGGCCCCCAGACAAAACCTTTTCATCTACGAGGTTAGTGCGGGCGACCGTGAAAGACGACTCAAACCGGTGTCGGTTTGGTGGTTTCTTTCCGGCAAGAATTCGAAGCACATCATTGAGTATTACAACGAGAAATTCGGCCGCGGCTCGCGTTTCGTGGCGCATGGAGAGTGGTCTTGGAGCGCGAAAAAGCAGACGTTCGAACTCAAACTGAACAAGCCGGATGAGCTCGAGTTCTTACCGAGCGACAATACCTCCGAATCCTTTGGACCGCTCACCGGGACACCTGCACCGTTACGCACGGATGATCGAACTCTCGAAGAGGACGTCGCCGACCCCGCGCGCGCGATGGTCCATACCGCGCGGCGAGTGCCCGTGTATCGTAAGCTTGGACAGTTTCAAACAAAGCGTCTCCGGGAGATCATTTACGATGTGATCCAAAATCTGGATCAGCGCACCGTACCGGAAATTTTGCCGGACTCGATGCTTAAACAGCACGGACTGATTCCGCGGGCCCGTGCAGTTTCGGAAATTCATTTTCCTCCAGAAGACTCCAGAATTGCCGATTACGAAACATTTCGGAGCGATGCACATCGACGTCTTATCTTTGAAGAGTTTTTTTGGCTTTCGTTTGGTCTCCAACTGAAACGTGGTCAGCGAAAACAAGAACCGAAGGGAACGATGATTGAGATCCCTGACGAAACTAGAAAACGTATCGAGCAGCTATTACCCTTCGAACTCACAAATGCACAAAAACGCGTGATTGAACATATCTTAAAAGATATGCGCTCCGACGCGCCGATGAATCGCCTCGTGCAGGGGGACGTCGGCAGCGGTAAGACGATCGTCGCGTTCATCGCGATGTTCGTCGCCATGGAGAACGGCTACCAAACCGCGCTGATGGCACCGACGGAGATCCTGGCGGACCAGCATGCTCGCAATGCCGAAGCCATATTCCGCGAAACAGGATACCGGATCGGCCTCCT
>DATFEW010000194.1:0-2432 GCA_035250805.1 Pyrinomonadaceae bacterium | reverse complement strand
GATCCCCCTCACTAGGAACGTAAAAAATGACGAGTCAGCGCATTGAAAGGTCGCGACGGACGTGTATGTGCCCAACGCATTCATGGCGACGGCACGATATTCCCGTCCGCCGGTCCGGTTGTCTCGTATTTCAACAAGCGCAGCCGCGTACGGCGCAGGTTGTCCTTGATAGAGTACTGTCACGGTGAATACAACCGGTTGCGTCTGAGCGCCTACTTGAGCACAAATTGCAAAGAACAAAAGGACGATCGACACCCTGAGTATCGTCGAGAGCAGCTTCGCACAAAATGGTTTCATTGGTTTTGTGGGGTGAAATCTGCTTCTGGATACACTTCGAACAGGGTCGATGATCCGATCCGCGAGACTTCACTTTGGACGGAATTTGTTGCGGCTATTATGCTTTTATTCGCGCCGTTGTCAAGAGGTCTGAACCTAAAATTTATTGCATTCTCCGGACCGACTTTACTTCGTTAAGGTCGAGGAGCAGGATACCGTCATTGTTTACCTTGGCGGTGGTGAAGGCGAGGGTTTCGTCCGGGAAGATCTGGAACCGCTTGCAGAAGTTTTTTGCGGAGATCATAAAACCGCCGGATCGCCGGCCGTCCTTGGGTCTCAGCCTGTAGGTGCTTTGTGGCCGTCACGCCGATGGTGTGGCGGCGTTTGTCATACATCAGCGAAACGCCATCGGGCGTGCCAAGCGCGGCGACTGCGTGCTTGTTAAAGTAGATCTTACTGTCTCCATCGATGGTCACGTGCACTCGGTTCGCCGTGCCGTACGGCTGCCCTTCTTCAAAAAATTCCCAGTTGAATTCTTTCATATGCATTGTCCTGACCTCGGGTCAGTGTATCAAGTATGCAACATCTGGAAGAATAATGCAACAATTATTTTTTAGCGGCTTTCGTGTATTTCGCGGGAAAATCTTCTTGCCCGCTAAATACGCGAAACTTATCCGAAAAAATCGGGAACTCTACCTGTCCTGGCGCGCCCGTCGGGCGACGGGAACATACGAACCAGAGCTGTCCCGGATCGGACTTGTCAGGCCAAGATCTTGCGTCACGCGGTTCGGAAAACGGGATATCTGGTACGGTAAATTGCGTATCTGGATCGGTAAATCGCGTCACTAAAGGGCTGCTTTGCTCCTTCGGTGATGCGATGCGATCTTATTTGAATGGATTCTATTCGCCTGCGGTCTGGGCCATTGCCTTGCCAACCTGCACGCGAGCCGGGCGAAGCAGGCGGTCGCCAAACTTGTATCCTTTTGAATATTCGGCCGTTATCTTGCCGTCATTTTCCGGCTCGACCGGTGCCATATCCACAGCTTCGTGAAATTCGGGGTTAAATACTTCACCGATCGAGGGCACGGACTCCACCCCGACACTTAACATCGCCTGCTCAAAACTGCGTGCAGTACCAATTACGCCGTCGCGCAGATGGTCTATCTCAGGGTCGGTCTCGCTCGCTTTGATCGCAAGGTTGAGGTTGTCGAGCACCGGCAAAAGCGTCGTGAGAAAATTGAACTGGTCCTGTTTTGCCTTGCCTTCGAGAGTCTTTTTCAGGCGCTCGCGCATCTCGGAGGTTTCCTTCTCAAGCGCGTTCTTTGCCGCCTCGAACTTCGCCTGAACTCCGACAAGCTTCGCTTCAGCAGCTTCGCGTCTTTCGGTCTCCGCCTTCAACTTGTTTTCGAGCTCGACCTCACGCTGCGGTTTCGCGGGCTCCGCCTTCACCGCAGGCGGGTCATCCGCAATACGTTCGCCCTGCTCATTGAACCGACGCTTGTCGTTTACAGGTATCTTCAATGATTCGTCTTCCAGAAATTCGTCTAATAACGGATCGTTCTCACTCATTCGTTTTCTCTCTCAGCTTACCGCCGCTTTCTGTTCGCCGTCTACCGCCGCGAATTTCATCTCGCCGTTTTCGGCCGAGATCCTCACGGTTTGTCCGCCTACGATCTCACCGTTCAAAAGCTTCACAGCGAGCGGATTTTGGATCAGCGACTGGATCGCACGTTTTAATGGTCGAGCACCGAAAACCGGATCGTAACCCTCGTTCACCAGAAACTCCCTGGCCGAAGGATCCAGTTCCATCGTGATATCTCGTGCCGTCAGCATGTCGCGAAGCTTTTCCAACTGGACGTCGATTATCTTAGCGATCTCTTCCTTCCCGAGTTGTTTGAATACCACAATGTCGTCGATGCGGTTCAAAAATTCCGGCTTGAAATGATCACGGAGGACCTGCAGGACCTCGGTCTTGATGTCTCGATCTGCCAGAGGATTCTCCGACGCGGTCTGAATTTCGCGCGAGCCCAGATTAGACGTCATTATCAAAACCGTGTTCTTGAAATCAACAACGCGCCCCTTGCTGTCGGTTAAACGCCCGTCGTCGAGTATCTGCAGCAGGACGTTGAAAACATCAGGATGCGCCTTTTCGATCT
>DATFEW010000191.1:0-17119 GCA_035250805.1 Pyrinomonadaceae bacterium | reverse complement strand
AGATCGAAGAGATCCGCCGTGCATATATCAAAGCATTCGATCAGAAGTCTGTCCTGCGCGTCGATCTTCCAACGTACGTCCTCGTTTCGTTCTGATCCACTCTGCCTACCGTGGTGTCAGTTCAGCGTAAAGCTCTTCGGCACAAAATCCAGCGACACCACCTCGCCCGCCGTCTTCGATTTTGCATCGGGCTTTAATGTATAAATGACCACCGCCGGCACCTCCACCGGCTTGATAGCACAGCCGAGCTGCAAGCCCTCTAGATCTCGTGTGAACATGCGGATCGGCAGGGTTCGTGGTGAGACATTCAATAGCTTTAGCGTCTGTGTCTCGGTCCGCATATGTAAGTAAACGCCTTTGCTTGTGCACTCGATCTTATCAAGATAAGCGAGTTCGCGTTTCTCGTCAGCCTGGGGTTCGCGTAAGGCTGACCTTATTCCCGCCATCATAGCCTGACGACGCATCGCTTCGCGATCCTCAGTGCCCCTCGGCGGTTTCAGTGTCTGCGGCGACTGATTGGAAGTAATCTCAGTGCCAGGAGAACCGTTCGGTGTAGAAGCAATTATCATTGGCGCGGCTAGTTCCTGATCCGTCATCAATCGAAAATTCTTTGGAATGAATTCGAGTCCGAGTAAGTCTCCGCGCCAGGCGGTCTTAGGTATGGTCTTGTCCTTATAAGTGATCACAGCCGTCAACCCGGAAAGGTTCTCGCCGCACCCGATCGTCAAGGTGTTTGCCTCTTGCACGAACGAATTAACTGCGAGGGCATCGAAATCCTTGCTCGTTAGCGCAAACGTCTCAGAGTCGGTTTTGACTGTGTAAGTTATCGCTGATCCCTTGCATTCGATCTTCTGAATAATGCCGATCACGCGCTTGTCCTCCGGGCCGGGCTTGCGGAGCGCATCATTGATCGAACGAATGTTGGCCTCCTCGCTCAACTTTGCGAGTTGCTCCGGGGAAGGAGGTTTCTCGCCCGCTCTTCTTTGCAGTATCGGCATCCGAACGCCGCCGTCGGAACTCACGGTTTCATTACGTTTCCGTGCATCGGCCATTCGCTGTTCGAATTCTTCCCGCTGCTTGATGTTGGCGACCAGTCCTTCGGCCCGGGACTTTACTTCCTCGTTATCTGAAGTGCGGGCGATCCGTTCCGCGATAGCCCGCGCGTCCGCAAACTTTTGCAGCCGGTTGTAGATCTCCGCGATCCGCAGCGCGTAACGCTGATTCCCGGGCTGATATCCAAGTGCCTTTTGAAGCATCGCGGCCGATTCGGCAAGCTCTTCATTGTTCACAAGACTTACAAAAGCGTATAACTCGTAGCTTTCTGTAAATTCAGGGTTTATCGTTATGGCCTTTTTCAGAGCCTCGCGCATCTTCGCGGCAGACTCCTTTGGAAATTCGCTGACGTATCCAAATTCGTCGCGCCCCTCACGGCTCAATAAATAGGCGTATCGGTAGTACGCCATATGATTCTTCTGATCTTCGACAATGGCCTTTTCGAGGAAGGCTCTAGCCTCATCCCATTTTCTTTGGCGCATCTTGACCATGCCAAGAGTCAGGTTCGCCATGCTCATCTGCGGCTTCAATTTTAAGGACGCGAGAAGAAAAGGTTCAGCGTCATCGGCCCGGTTTACGTGGTACAGGAGATCGCCGAGATACGCATTTGATTCCGCCTCATCCAGCGGCGAAACCTGCATCTCCGTGTCGAAGACCAGCTTGTTCTTGAAGGCTATATTTACGTATTGGTAGGTCGATTTTCCGACGTATTTTCGCAGCTCCTTTTCCATAGCTGCGTAGGACATCTGGAATGCATCCTGGAACGCCTTCTCTTGCGGCACATCTTTAAGCATCATCCCGAGAAACTTGTTCATCGCATCGCTTTTCCCACCCTGGATCATGTAATGCAGCAATGCCCAGGATTCCGCATAGAAAATACTTCGGGAGTGACTGCCTGTTTGTTGAAGCTGAAAATGGGTCACCTTGAAAAGCTCATCCAGGGGGATAAATTTACTTTGCTGCAGGAACTGAAGATGACCGGATTGAGGCAGCCCCAGTTTTACGTTCTGGTCCGCTTCGATAGCGAAAGTTTGGTAATACTCTGCGAGGCCTTCGTTGAACCAGGCGGGAACGCCGGTCTTTCCGAAATTGGTGTTCACGATGAAGTGTACATATTCGTGAAAGATCGTCCCGAACATCTCGGTGTCCTCGCCCTCGGTGGTAAGGGTTATATAATTTACGTCCTCGCCGGGCTGAAAATAACCCGCTACAAAATTGTCGATCTTTCCATCGGCTCGTTTCGGCTTAAAGGGCTTGTACGCCGAGTTGCTTTTGAACACCACGACGTTTGTCGGTACAGCGGTTCTTAATGCGGCACCGGGAAAAAGCTGGCGAAAGGTCTCGCGAAACTGTTCGAGTTTCGTTGCTACCTTTCGAATGTCTTTCTCGGCGGCATTACCGACCAGGAAGAAGTTTTTTGAGCGGACCTGCAGCCATTCATCCTTTGCTTCTGCGGTCGTATGAGCGACAAGAAACAACGATGCAACGGCCCAGATTAAGACGGCCAGGCGAAGCGATCTCATATTGTTTAGCTCACCGGTGAACACGCGGCGATACCGGATTTTAGCTAATGATCGGGCCAAAAACAAGGAGCGCATCCAGCGCTAAAAGTCCTTACGCCCAACGCGTTAAAAGAGCCCGACAGATCAAGCTTTAACCGCCTCTACGATCGCGATCGGCGATGGCGTCGGAACGATACGAGTCATCTTGAACCCAGATCTCGTAAGAAGGGATTCAAATTCTTCAGCCGTACGCTCCATGCCGCCCGGCAGCATCAGCATCTCAAGATCAAGAAACTTCGAAAAATGCGGCTCACCCGGGGGCGGCACGACGGCGTCGATTATCAGGACCTTTGCGTCGTCCCCCATCACGTCGCGGATGTTGCGGAGGATCTTCTCATTCTTGTCGTCATACCAGTCGTGAATAATATGCTTTAGCATGTAGATGTCCGCCCTTACAGGTATCGATTGGGTAAAATCGCCCATTATCATCTCGACGCGGTCAGTGACGCCGTATGAAGTAAGCATTGGCGAGGCCTGTTCAAGCACCGGCGGAATTTCGAACAGCACTCCCTTTGCGTCCGGATATTTTTGAAGTACAGCTCCGAGCAGGTGACCTACACCGCCTGCAATATCAGCGATCATGCCCGCGCCGCTGAAATCATAGGCTGCAAGTATAGCGGGGATCGTCTGAAACGAATAGCTGGTCATGGCCCGGTTGAAGATAGTCCCAAGGTCGCGATGTTTACCAAACAGCGATTCGAAGACGGGCTCGCCGTGAACCTCGTCCCAGGCCGGTTTCCCGGTCTGCACGCTATACATCAGATGGCCGTAAACGCGCCAGTGCGGTTCCTCGAGCATCCATACGACGAGGTCACGTGTACTGTTCGGGTGATCGGTACGGAGCGAATCGGACATCGCTGTATTCGCGAACGTCCGGCCTTCGGACTCGGCGAAGATTCCGATGCTGGCTATGGCACGCAGTGTTCGGTATAGCGAATGTTCGTCTGTTCCTGTAGCCGCAGCAAGTTCCGATGCGGTCTTTGGCCCATCCGCCAGCAGGTCCGCGATCGCAAGCTTAGCAGCGACGTAAACCGCCGCAGATGCAAAGCAGCCGGTTGCTATCTGTAATAATTGTGCCTCGGGTGGCGGCATTTGCTGCGCCGCTATCGTGGATGCTTCTGACATTTATAGAAAGTCTCCTTTGTTTATCTATCTTTTAGTAGTGCTTACTTCTGATCGTATCGGACGTCCACTCGAACGGGTCGCCGTGGTAAATCGCAACGTCGGTGTTCTCGCCGACCGTCAGCAACCGATGCGGCCATTTCTATCTGGGATTTGTAAGTGATAAGGTGCAACGAATCAGCGCACGTGTCAACCTGTTGTTTGAAAATCGAAGGGAAGTCTTACAGTGAAGGTCGACCCCTCGTCACCGGTGCGCGAGAGCTCGATCGTCCCGCCGTGGGCGGTTACGACGCCATAACACACGGCGAGACCCAGGCCCGTTCCTTTTCCAGTAGGTTTTGTTGTGAAAAATGGGTCGAAGATACGTTTAGCTTCAATTTCCCCGATGCCGGGGCCGCAGTCGGTAATATCGACCACAGCCATTCGGTCGGACGTACTCGTAGAGATATCAAGCCTCCCTCCGACCGGCATTGCGTCGAACGCATTGAGGAAGAGGTTGAGGAACACCTGCTGGAGCTGATCCGGGTCGGCATTTATCAGCGGAAGATCGGGTTGATAATCTCTTACGATATCAATATTTTCAGCGGCGGCGCTAAATCTCGCGAGCCGCAGGGCTGAGTCCAGAATTGCGTTCGTATTCACGGATTTCCTTGCGGCCGGCCGCACGCGCGCAAAATCGGTCAGGTCCTTCGTGACGCGTGAGATGCGTTCGATCTGTTCGGAGATCAGTGTTAGCATCTCGATGGTTTCGCCGTTCGTATTTCCATTCTTTTGCAGCATCTGAATGAGTGAGGAGATAGACGCTAGGGGATTATTGACCTCGTGAGCGACACCGGCGGAGAGCGTGCCCATTGCTGCCAGCCTGTCCGTGCGAAGCAGATGCTCGTTCATCTCCCTGATCTGCTCGATGTCCGATGCAAGTTTGCGGCTCATGTTGTTGAAGGAATCCGCTAGAACCCCGATCTCGTCATTGCTCTTTCGAAGGTCGACCTGGGTTCCGTATTCGCCGTTGGTGACCTTAACAGCGGCCACTGCGATGCGATGAAGGGGCCGTGATATCGTACGAACGACCAGCAGTACCAGAAGCAAGTTCGGGATCATCGCGGCGATGATGCTGAAAACCAGATACCGCCGCCACGCCTCAAACGACATTCCGTCCTGAAACGCCCACGCCACGATGGGTATCTGAAAAAGCATGAAACTTACTATCGCAACCGAGGCGATGATGAGTGCGACTTTGTATGCGAGCGGAAAAAGCCGAAATTGATCCAGCACCGACTGTAGTGAAAACAGGCGAAAGTTCAATATGGCATATGCGTAGATCAACACGCCGGGAAGTATAAAGACCGCGCTGAACGGAAGCAGGAAATATACCCCGAGCATAGGAAGGACCACGTTCGAAAGAGTGATCAGGAAGCCTGTGATCACCAGGGCCCAAAGGATAGAGGCGAGTTGCTGCCCCTGCTGAGTTCCCCGGAGGTTTAAGTATTTGCGGAACAGTACTACCCCGCCATAAACAAACAGGAAGTAGATATAAATGACGAAAAAATACGCAAGAGCGGTGAACTCTATCGAAAAACGGTCGTCCACAAAAGACGCAGCCGTCCACAGCCATCCGGCGATGGCGGCCGGTATCAAGACTAGACCTGGTGAAAACAAAATGGCAGCCCGCTTTCGCGGTGTACGCGAGTTCTCAGGAAATACCCAGGCGAAAACAACCAACGAATACTGCATCATCAGCGCGATCACGAAACTCGCGGCGATCCACCATTCGGCGCCGATGGATTCGTCGTGGAAATTCCAGAAAATGAGGTCTTTTGTGTTCCACGCGGCGAGAAACGCGATGAAAGCGGCGAACGTCTGGTTTGCACGGCTCCGAGGATTTGCGACGAACACATAAAAGCCAAGCAAAACCAGCACGCAGGAGACGAACAGGTGCAGCAGAACAAGCATCGGATAAATACTAATTCCGATGCGGCAAATAGCAAAGATGAGGGGATTAATCGAGGCTTAGCTTAAGATTAAATCCGATGGCATTGATGTGAGGGACGTGGTCCTTTAAGGGGCCGCGGTGAATGAAATAGATGTCCGTGGAGAGCTTAGCCGCCAGCTTGGTTGTAATACCGCCCCCGATGTCCAGAACCGTCCAGATTCCGCGGGTGAATTCGTAATTTGGTTCGACCATGCCAAACGCGTCAACGCGGTGTTTACTTTCGGGATTCAAGGGAAACCTAACGGTGGTGCGGTTTCGGTATCGCGTCAGATCGGACCTTGAATTGCGGATGAGTCGTTCTACACGATTGCGATTCTTTACTCCGACTGACGCCCAATCCTTTGAGAGGGTGGCATCCAGACGCAGACGATGTTCGTATTGCCAATGCCTCGGCAAGGCATGTGCGGCTCGAAATACGTATGTTGGTGAGATCGAGAGGTGTTTGTTCACAAAGAGGTCGAAGCCAAGGCCCAGGCGTTCGTCAGCAGCATGGAGTCCGTTGGTGCCGACCCTGTTCGTTTGTAAGATCAGGAGCGAGAATTTGTCCGTTTTTTTGTTCCCATCTGCCGGGGAACTGATGAGCGGGACCACAAACGTGTTGTCATTCCAGAACTGAAAATCAGAATCTACGGGAGTTTGACTGAATCCGGATGCGACAAGCGCCGGAGAAACGAGCAGAAGCAGAATGAAAAATCGTAGTAATTCCAATCGGTGTTAACAGAGTATGAATAGAAGGTTACGAACGTGTTACAGAATAATCGCCCGCGAAAGGAATTACAAGCCGAGGATGAAAGCACAGAGAATAAGAGTGGTACCAAGTGCAAGCGGTATGAATTGGCGTCGTTCGATGCTGCCTCCGATCTGTAAGAATCGGTAGATCACGCCAAACATCAACGATGCAACGCCGCCGAACGCAGCTCCGATAACGGCCCCAACCAGAGATCCGATCAGAAAGAGAAACAATCCGCCGGCGAAACCAGAAACGCCGCCCCAGATAATTCCAATCAACACCAGAAGTGGTACCGCCGACAAAACCCTGAATTTGTGAGTCATCGCGACGAAGTTGCCGACGACCCTGCCGGTAAAGAAGCCGACGATCGCTGTCGTGAGATTTGCCAGTGAAAATAGTAGAGGAAACAAAAGTTCGTCGCCGCTGGGGCGCCCGTTTCCGAAGAACAAGACGACCCCGAGCGAAAGCGGTCCGAACGCACCCAGCATCGCTCCAAATAGTGCAAACGCCCGGGTTTGAGATATCGGATGGGTCATGCACCGTTGCAGTTCTTCTTCAGAAGGATGAGGCTGTTGGGCGAGATGGTTGACGCTCAAAAGATGTGCAAGGCGATGGTCCGAACCTTCGAGCTCATCGAGGCCGTAAATGCCGATCGGCCGTTCCTCGGTCTGAAGCTCGTTCATCATATGTTGCCCTCACGTGCTGCGCCGAGACCTCGAGCTCGCTCGGTCAACTCTTCGATAGTGAATGGTCCGCCATTCGTTGACGCTTTCCGAAGTTCGGAAACGAAACCCTGGAAGGCCCTTTTTCGATGTTCGAGCAGCCGCGCGCGGTTGCGTCGGAAAATACACTTCGCACCTAAACTCGGAGATGAATGACCACCAGCTTCGAGAATTATCGGAGTCGATTGTTTTCCGTTTTGCTCGGCCTCATACACCGCGGCCGTGATCCCCGCAAATCGTTCGAATTCTTCAAGAAGTTGTCGGCGTTGACGATCATTCTCGAACACGATGGTGGACGCTATGACGCCACGCAGTTTTGCCGTTTCTTCGGCTACTCGGTAGCCGGTTCCGGCGCGTCCTGCGGAATCATCAATGTACCTTCGAAACAATTCTAGAAAGATCAACTGAGTCGCGAATACTGGCCAAAAGGCAAACTTAAGGAAAGGCCGGGCGATGTGAAGTTTGCCTAGATGGTCAGCTTCGGAGAAAAATCCATAGACCCCAAACGGGGCCCCGGCCGCCAAATATATGATCAGCAGTTCAGCAGGCGTCATCGAAACCGAAAGGGGCAATCGTTGTTCCATCAGCGCTCCCCGTGTAACCAAAGTTTCAGCGCCCATTTAAGCTGGGTCTCGCGATCCTGTGGGAACATTTACGCCAAGAATTCGTTAAGATTATTTGCAAGCCGCAAATTATCGGAACGTTCTGTTTGCAGATTGCAAGGAAATAATGATCTTGGACCCCAGATCACCTAAGCCTCAGCAAAAAGAAAAATCTGATAACGTCTATCTTCGGCACGACGCTTGCAACAACACTAGATATTCGACGCGTGTTCTGCGGTCGGACAGAAAAAGGGTTCAAAATGAAAGAAAAGGGTAAGATAAAGGTGATCAAAAAGGGCTCGGAGCCGATTCGGCCTCCGCAGCGCAAGGATGAGATCCGCACGAAAAGGGCCGCGGCCCGCGAAATGGTCTCTACCGTATCGAATTGGGTCAGCGATCTTCAATCAAAAAAGAGCGAGGGAGCGAAGCTTTCTTTCGATAAGCTTTTCAGACAAGGGCCTCAACCCACCGAATCATAAGTTCGCAATAATAAATGATCGAGGGCAGCTTTTTATTGGCTGTCCTCTATTTTTTTGGCAAAAGCCGAAAGTAGAATCCGCATTTGTCATAATTCAAACCGCATTGATATTCTAGTGCCCGTTTCCAGACGATCAAAAATGAAAGGAAAAGTCGCAATCGTGACCGGCGCAAGCAGCGGCATCGGCCGGGCCTCAGCCCTGGAGTTTGCTCGGAAGGGTGCGCACGTCATGGCCGTAGGTCGAAATGAGGTTGAACTGTACGCTCTTAGTGACGAGGCCAGGGACTTTGCGGGAGCGATCCGACCGCACTTGGCCGACGTTACCGAATTGACGCAGATCGACCGGCTGATATCCGAAACCGTAGATCATTTCGGTCAGATTGACGTGCTCGTTAACGCTGCGGGTATCCTGAAGCAAGGAAATATTGAAAATACGACGCTAGGGGAATGGGACAATATGATGAACATCAACGTCAGGTCTGTTTTTTACCTGATGCAGGTATGTGTTCCGCATCTTGAGCGCACCAAAGGTAATATTGTTAATGTTTCCAGCGTCACCGGGCTTCGGTCATTTCCGAATGTGCTCGCGTATTGTGTTTCCAAAGCTGCAGTCGACCAACTCACGCGTTGCTCAGCGCTCGAACTGGCTTCAAAGGGAATTCGGGTAAATGCTGTGAATCCTGGCGTCGTTGTTACTAACATTCACAAGCGCGGCGGAATGAGCGATGACGATTATGAAAAATTTCTTGTAAATTCAAGGAACACTCATCCATTGGGTCGTCCCGGCGAACCCGAAGAAATAGCTGACCTTATATATTTTCTGGCATCTGACAAAGCCAAATGGGTGACCGGCGGTACATATTCGATCGATGGCGGCCGAGCCCTCACCTGTGCCCGCTAAACGCGCCCTATAGAACGAATGAACCTCCGATCCTTACCAAGTACATTCGACGTCGATGGTTCGGCCTCATTCCGACAGCATTTTTCATGCTTTGTAATTGACGGTTGTGTCGCGATCGACGCGGGAACGTTGGCGAACGCCGCCACATCCGAGGAACGCACCCAAATACGCGATGTTGTACTGACGCATGCTCATCTCGACCATATTGCCGGCCTTCCATTATTCATCGATGATCTTTTTCCAACGCTTACAGCGCCGGTGCGGGTGCATGCTACGCGCGAGGTAATAGACGTTCTCGAAACGCACATTTTTAACTGGTCGGTCTATCCACGATTCTCGGAACTGAGAAATCGTTTCGGGAGCGTCATTGACTATCGGGAGATCCGCAACGGGGACGCCTTTGGCGTTCGCCATTTGAAGATCAGGCCTGTCGCGGTCAATCACAAAGTTCCCTCATGCGGTTTTCTTATTCAGGACGGCCGGACGACCATAGCGATTACCGGAGACACGGCCGAAATGGACGTGTTTTGGGATGAGGTTAATTCGCTGGAGACGCTTGATGCTCTTTTGATCGAATGCGCGTTTCCGGATGAGTTTGAGGAGCTTTCGACGATCTCGCATCATCTTACGCCCGTCAAGCTAAAAGGCGAACTTAAGAAGCTTGCTCGGCCGTCATGTCCGGTATATGTGATCAATATCAAGCCTACGCATCGCGAAGCGGTTTGCAGTCAACTGGCATCTCTTGAACACGAAGGTCTACACGTGCTTGAGGCGGGACGTGAATACACGTTTTGAGATCACTTTACCCTGTCGCGCTTGAAGTTTACAGGTTCGAACTCGCCCTCGCGGTGCTCGTCGGGGAAGTCATGCAAAGTCACACGTCCGTTGGTAAGCACGGCGCTAACGCGAAAAGTGCGTTCTTCCCGGCTCTTTCCAGGCATGATCTCAGCCCTAAAGGTGAGCTGCATTTGCGGTCGGGCCCATACTACGGACTTTACCGAATTATTTTTTTGTTTATTAAACATCCGTGTCAGGGTCCTCTCGGCCCGGTTTCTTTTTATGTTTCGCCTTGCGTCGGGTCGGGTGGATCCGTTCCTCGGGGCGATCGGCGCCGAATCTTTGGGAACTAGGCGCGGTTGGCTTTCGAATAGATTCGAAAACTGGTCGTTCTGCCTTTTTTTTCGACCTCTGACGGTTCACGGCCATTAGATGATAGCAGATAAGAACTTCGGCACAGAGTTTACTGGCGCAAAATCAAGTCTGAATGAAAATATAAGCGGTTTTCGTTTATGATTAGGTAGACTGCGAAGAAATTCGCTCTGGTCTGATGAAATCATCAGTGACACGAAAAACACCAACCAGACGTTGGAGTCGGCCTTGGCTTCCGGCTGTTGGCTTTTATCTTATTATCCTCGTCTTGGCGGCTGCGAGTTTTGTTTTTGTATTAGGTTTGTCGACTGCCGCCGACGAGAGATCAGAATGGCTTACGGCAGGGCTGGTCGCGGCCTGTGTGATCATCGCAGGTATTGCTCTCAGAGAGGTTATCCTCCGGAGTGTGCGTGAGCGGCGCTTGGCGGATAGGATCCGGCTCGACCGCAACCTTCGTCATTCGGCCTTAATAAAAAGCGAGAGGGAAGCTTCAAAGTTTACACTGGAAAAGAATACGGCCGCACTCGAAAACATCAGGAAAAAGTCAGACGCGGCAAACCTTTTTGGACGCATTTCGGCGGGCCACCGTGAGGTGTTTGAGCTGTGCGACGAATATCGCGGGATCGTCGCGAAGGAGATGCCGAATGTCCGGCCGAATTCGCCGCGGCTGCCAGCGTTCGCTAAGGGCAGCGCGGTGGCCGGCAAGCTTCATCATCATCATATGCTGCGCTGGGCGGAGATCGAAACACGATCATTTACCGACGAAGCCCAGGAAGCCGAGACCGCCATCGCAAAGGCAGGTTTTGCCCAGCGTGCGAAAGCGGCTATCGATTTTGCACTCAGCTATTATCCCAATGACCGGGCGCTTCGTGAGTCAGCGGAGGTACTGGACGAGATCATCGTCTCCTTAAATGGCTCGGACGCGAACAAAGCGAAACCCAACGGCGAGGCCGTCCTCGGCATCGAATCCGTTGAACCTGGCAGCGTTTCAACGATCAAGACGAAAGCGGGCGGGAAGAAGAAGCGAAAAATTTAGATATTAAGGGCCAACGCACATTTCGAAGGGAAGTGCGTGCACGTCCAAAAACTGAATGATCCTGCAAAAATGCCCGGTGTGCCGGAGCGATCGAGTCCGCCGGGGATACCGGCGAACACCGCTTCTGTTGAAGTTTTTGTTTCGATACAACCTTTTGTGCGATAACTGCAATCTTGAGTTTAAAGGCTTTGCGGTTCCCGGTACTGTTACATCGAGGACAAAGTCCCGTTCCAGGAACGGGAGCGGCCTGTCCGAGAAAAAGAGGAATTGAACTTGTTTCGAAATCGTAGCAGATTACTGGTCCTGTTCTTGTTGGCGACTACTTGTCCGGTTGCAATCCACGTCCAATCTCAGCAACCGGTTGCTTTTCGCGAATCGGCCGCGCCGGACTCCTACCTAAACCGAGTGCATTCAGGCGATATACTAGATATACGCGTTGTTGGAAATTTTGAATATGATTGGCGTGGAGGCCTTACTCCCGAAGGTTTTCTGCAAGGTTTCGACAAGGTTCCAAAAGAGATATACGCACTTTGCAGAACCGAGGATGAGATCGCAAAGGAGATCGCAAAAGAACTGGCCTCAATACTGCGAAATCCGCAAACTGAGGTCCGAATATTGGATCGGTCGAATCGGACCCCCGCGACGATCGAGGGTGCAATTTCGACTCCAACGCGGTTTCAGATAAAACGGCCTGCTCGTTTGAATGAACTTATCATTGCCGCCGGTGGCATAACCGACAGAGCAAGCGGGGAAATATTGATTTCGAGGCCTGAGGGACTCAGTTGCGTTCAGCCTGCATCCGGAAATCGGCCGGTCTCGCATCTCACCGTCCGTATCGAAGATCTTGTTTCGGGCAAAGTGGAGGCTAATCCGGTAATTGTAAGTGGCGACCTTATCGTCATTTTCGAGGCATCCCCGGTGTTTTTAGTTGGGGCAGTCGGTACGCAAGGCCGGATCGACCATCGGCCTGAGCTTACCGTTAGTCGAGCCGTCGATTCGGCTGGTGGTCTCATCAAAGATGCCGAACCCAGCCGGATCACGATCTTTCGTCGCGAAAACGGAACGACGTCAATGATCCCAGTTGACCTCACAAGTATCAGGTCGAACCGGGCAAAAGATATGGTTCTTAAGCCATTCGATATTATCGATATCCCATTCAAGGGCAAGCCGCCGCGAAAACTGCCGCCGGTTTTCGAAACAGGATCCGTCGACGGAGACAGGCCGGCAAAGTTGCCCACTAAAATAATCGATTAGAACCAGAACTCAGACGGATAATTCAAAATTGAGTAATAGTGGTGAATCTGGTTGAATAGAATGCGACGAATATCTAAAAAACAGCGTAGTTTTAGAACATATGATGTTAATGGGAAGAGAGTTTGGACGCCGGACCGTTGCACTTTTTTGGTGTGCGGTTGTCGGTATTGTTAGCGGTATCTTTATCTATTTGCAGATGATCCCGCTCCTTTACGTTTTGGCCACGCTCGCGCTTGCGGTCCTTCTGCTCGTCGTTGCATTTTCAGATCTTGAAAACGTCGGCCGAGATGCGGTCGACGGGCAGTAGGTTTTTCATCCGGCTAAGCAATATGCGGCACCTTCTTCGCGTTTGGCTCCTTTGCGGTTTCGTCGCCGGCATTATTATGCCTGTGGGTCTACGAGCCAGCGAGTTTGAAACGCCCGGGTCTAAGTTGCGTTGGCCAAAAGGTCCTATTTCGATCCACCTATCTTCCTCGCTGTCACAGCCGAATTCGGGAATACCCTTCACTAACGATGTCCTTGGCGCCTTGCAGCGGAGTCTTGCAAGATGGGAAGACGTGACGGATGTCGAGTTCAGGTTGTTACGATCAGACGATCTTGCAGTGAGCCCGAAGGGAACCGTCGGCGACGGAATAAGTCTGATCACGATCGCACCGGTGGCGGAAAATGTGCTTCTTTTTACGAATGGCCGTTCAAAGGCGTCTGCGCTGACCCGTGTCTTTTACGACCGTCAGAGCCGCATTACCGAAGGCGATATCGTGCTTAATCCCGCACTCCAGTTCTCAACAGATGGTACATTTGGGACCTACGATCTTGAAGCCGTATTCACGCACGAGATCGGCCACCTTCTAGGCCTTGGTCACTCTAATATTGGTTCCTCTATTATGTTCGACGGGGTTCCTTTGAATAGTTTCGTTGAACCCGTCCATCAAACGTCGCTACTATCGAGCCACGACATTGCCAGCATCCGGGCTCTTTACGGGGCGGGGATCTCGGAACCTGATTGTTGCGGCCTTTTGCAGAGCCGGCTACTGTTTCCAGGTCAAAAATTGACCAGAAATGCACTCGTTTGGATCCAGGATCGAAGGACCGGAGCAGTTGTTCATGCTGCTGAGGTTCCGAAGACCGGGATATACGAACTTAACGGGCTTACTTTTGGTACGTACGAAGCATTTGCACAAGCGGATGAGCCCGGAAGTTCATTCGGGGCTCGTTCATTAGGCCGCGTTACCATAGATCTCGACGGCAGCAAATTGACGGAGAGACCGAGCGAACCTTTTCCCGCAACATTCAGGATAGAGGCCGTTGGCCTGGAAAATCAGTTGTCGAGGCGTGCGGTTCGCCTCGAGAGAGGTCGCAATTACCGTTTATTGGTTGGTGGACGCGGGCTGGATGCAAAGGGGTTGATTTACGGGACCACCTCTTCTCTGATCGCTGTCAACTCGAGTTCGCTAGCGGTCCAGGAATTCGAGGGCGGTATTTCGGTCATAAGCCTCGACCTTGCAGTAGATAATGCAATAATTGCCGCCGAATACAGCCTATTCGTCGAATCTGGAGGCGTTCGCCGGTATCTCGTTGGTGCCATCTCGGTCAATTGAGGTCCCCAGCCGCCTTTTTCGTCTGTTAATAGGGCATTTTCCAAAAATTTATTGCATTTGGGCAAGGCGTTGTGGATAATTTGAAGTGTTCACCTCCCCGGTGAACATCCGGTCACGAGGGGTGAGGACTTGTGGCCACCGGGCGACGGAGTGGGAGACGTCGCCCATATCTTTGTTCAAATAAGCTCTAATTCTATTGTTTTTGATCTATTCGGGATGCAGGTTTCCGTTCAGAATTGACGGGTTCAACTGAAGAAAGCACGACCGACAATAAACGGGCCGTCCTTGCGAGGGATAGAACGGAACTGTGGTCGATTCTTTGCATCTTGCGCAGTCGACAATGACCTCGATCCGCTGTTTTATACCCGACTGCTGAGCCGATGCGATCGCGGCAAGCCGTTCGTTCTTAGCCTTCTTACAATCCCTGCAACGTTTCGGTGGATTTTCAAGGCGCTTGTCGCGATAAAATGCCTGCTCGCCGGCGCTCCAAATAAACTCAGAATCACAGTCTATACAACGAATGGGCTTGTCCTGGAATTCGGATTCTTTGGAGACTGCGGCGCCCATCCCAAATTCACTTGCCGCAACATCGATCTCAGACATTAGGGATCCCTCCGCAACGAACTGCTTGCCGGCTTAAATTTCGTAAATGCGGTGGCCGCGATCACATGCATGTCTCGTAATGTCTCGTAACTCAGGTGGAAGTTTGAGGCGTTCGAGTTTCGCAGTCGTGTGTAGTAAATTCAAGGGAGAAAAAAAATATAATAACCGGTCGTTCAGCGAATTACGAACTTTCTGAAGTTATAACTTACTGCATTTGGTGTCAAGCAACGAGCTAGGTACTTCGCACGCTTTGCAAGAATATGGATGTTCTGGTGATTGGATCAGGCGGACGCGAGCACGCGATCTGTCATTCGTTTTCAAAAAGCCCAAAGGTAAAAAAACTTTACTGCGCTCCCGGAAATGCCGGTATAGCCGCGATTGCGGAATGCGTTCCGATAAAAGCAGAAGACGTGGATCGGCAGGCCGATTTTGCGGCGGCGAATTCGATCGATCTAACATTCGTCGGTGGTGAGACTTCACTAGTACTGGGTATTGTTGATGAGTTCGAAGACCGCCAACTGAGGATCGTCGGTCCGTCGAAGTCCGCGGCGAGACTTGAGGGCAGCAAAGCGTTTGCAAAAGATTTTATGGCCGGCCACAGCATTCCTACAGCTCTTTACAAAACCGCATCCTCTCCGCAAGGGGCAGTCGAGTTCCTCGAAGCCGGCGAGTTTGGTGATGAGTCGCGCCCGGTCGTCGTAAAGGCAGACGGACTGGCAGCGGGCAAAGGAGTGGTGGTCGCAAAAGATCGCGCCGAAGCTATTAGAGCTGTCGGATCTATGGCTGATCTTGTCGGTTCTGACGCCGCCTCGACCATTGTTTTGGAAGAATGTCTTGTAGGCAACGAAGTCTCGCTCCTCGCATTTTGTGATGGCGTACATTTTGCCCTGATGCCCCCTACACGCGACCACAAACGGATCGGCGAGGGCGACACCGGTCCTAACACAGGCGGCATGGGCACGATCACAAATGCCTCCCTTCTAACCCACGAACAGACCGCTGAGATCATCGAAACGACCATTAAACCGACACTGACGGGATGTCGCGAGGAAGGATTTCCGTTTCGAGGCATCTTGTTCCTTGGTTTAATGATGACCGTCGATGGGCCAAGGGTCCTCGAGTATAACGTCCGTTTCGGCGATCCGGAGGCTCAATCCATCCTGGTTCGGCTGGAAACCGATCTGGTCGATGTCTGCGAGGCGATGCTTACTGGCACGCTCGATAAGCTGGACATCAAATGGCGTCCGGGAAGCTCTGCGACTGTCGTTCTAGCCGCCAAAGGCTATCCGAAAAGTCCTCAAAAAGGTGACCCGATCTCTGGCGTTGAGAGTGCTTCTAGGGTTGACGGCGTGAGGATATTTCACGCAGGAACTTCGGGCGGAGACGCGAGTCTAAACGAGCGTGCAAATTATGTTACCTCCGGGGGCCGGGTCCTTGGTGTAACGGCCGTTGCCGACGATTTGGATAATGCTCTTGCGAAAGCGTATTCCGCCGTCGAGCTGATCTCGTGGGATGGTATGCGGTACAGACGCGATATTGGAAAGTAAGAGACTGAGGTCAGTAAGCTTTTAGGCTTTGAGAATAAGCGTCGAAATTACGAAGCATTTCCTCGATCGAATCCCCGCCAAATTTCTCGCGCATTGAGTTTGCAAGGACGATCGCGAGCATCGCCTCACCGATTACGCCGGCTGCCGGGACTGCGGTGATGTCCGAGCGTTCGAACGCAGCTTCGGAGTCTTCCTTTGTGTCAATATCGACAGAATGAAGAGGTTTCCTGAGCGTCGAAATTGGCTTCATGTATCCGCGAACGCGAAGCTCCTCGCCGTTGGTAACACCGCCTTCGAGGCCACCGGCGCGGTTCGATTTACGAAAGAACCCACCCGCTGACGCAGGTGGTTCCGCCTGGCCATCAAAGAATATTTCATCGTGAACTCGCGACCCCAGGCGCGAGGCGTTCGCGACGCCGGTGCCGATCTCGACCGCTTTGGTTGCGTGGATCGACATGATCGCTCGCGCGATACGCCCATCTAGTTTTTCTTCCCAGGAAGTGTAAGATCCAAGGCCGACGGGAAGGCCTTTTGCTACGACCTCGTAAATACCGCCGAGAGTGTCGCCGTTTTCTTTTGCTTGATCGATAGCGGCGATAATCCCTTTTTGGATGTTGTCATCGGCGCAGCGTAGAGGAGAGTCGTCGGGAATTGCGGCAATTTCGTCCCAGCACTTCTCCAATGGCTCGGAGGGAATGCCGCCGAGCTGGATAACGTGGCTCCGCACCTCAACGCCGAAACGAGCAAGTAGCTGTTTGGCTAGCGCTCC
>DATFEW010000170.1:0-6514 GCA_035250805.1 Pyrinomonadaceae bacterium | reverse complement strand
CTATCCGTCAAACTACCTTCGCGTGCGTTATCGTTTTTCAATACTGCGGTTACCTCACCTGACCCGGTGTTCTTTTCAACATTGGCGATCGGTACAACCGGCCCCGTCGTGACCCAGATAGCCAGAAGAACCAACGCTGCGGCTCCTGTGGCGAACGAAAGGCCTAAAACGAAGCGCCGTTTAGATACTCTTGCCACGGGAATAATATTCTTAGCCTTCTGTTCGGATGCCGAATCTCCGTCGAATCGAAATTCGGCCAGCAGGCCTTCGAGCCTTTCGACATCGGGATCACTCCCTTTTTTTGACCAAAGATATTCCTGATTCATTTCTTTCCCTTAATACCGAGTCGCTCCCGGAGCATTGTCATTCCCCTGTGAAGATTGACGCGCACAGACTCCGGCGTCCTTCCTGTTTGACGGGCGATCTCTTCGCCCGTCATTCCTTCAACAAGCCGTAGGATCAGCGTTTCGCAATACGCCTCGGGCAATGATCTTATCGCCCGCAACACTTCTCCCGCTTCTGTTTGCAGATCGCTTCTGCACTCGATGTCGTCAACCAATTCTTCGGTCCGACGAGAGGTCCGGTAGAAATTCGCAGCGTGGTTTCGTGCGATCGTGACCAACCATCCGCCGGCTGCCTTCCTGTCACGAAGCGAGCCCAGATTCTTAAAGGCGGCGAGAAATACGTCCTGCAAAACATCTGGCACTTCATCCCGCGGGAGCCGTGCCAGTAGAATGCCGTGAACAAGAGCCCCATAAGTTCGGTAAAGGTCGTTGAAGGCTTGCTCGCTCGCTGCGGCGCTGGGTTCGGAGGTCCCCTCTTCGCGATCCGAAACTTCTGCGCGGTCGGGCATTTTGAGATCCAGCGAAAATGCCGAAGATACTATTGTCTCCTCGTTTGTCGACATCGATATAAATTTGGAGATCCTCTGTTGGTTAGTCGCGAAAACAGAAAAAATGTTAACCGCCGATCCCAATATTAATTCACGGAGCTTCGGGCCAATCCGCGTCCGGGCTCACCGGTTCTGCCTGCGAGCTGCCGATCTGCTCGGGCGAAATATCAGCGGCTATAAAATTCTCTGGCGGAACGGGATCGCCGTACAGCCTTCGCAGCATGGCGAGCTGGCCGGCGTGCGTCATCGCATCGGAAAAGGGCCCTTGCAGTAGCTGCTCCTCGCGGATGCCTTGTAGCTGGTCACCATTGGAAAGATGTTCGGAAACGAGCTCAAGCATTTCGTGAAAGCGGTCGATCTCGTCCGAAAGGGTGTTGAGTGGCTCGGGCCGGTAACTTCCCCCTATAAAGAAAGTTCGCGAATATCCCAGCACGCTTGTCATGTGCTGGACAAGCTCTTTTGGCGTCCTAACCTGATTACCCGCCTCAAAATTGCCGAACTCGGCAGGCGCGCCTCTTAGTGCCTTTTGCGTACGATAGGCAAGTGCTCCAAGAAAATGTCTTAATAACTCACGCTTCGGATACCCCATTTCACTGGCCATTGTGTAATTCTATTCGAATGTAAAGATTTTCAAAATGTCCTGAATCATAAGACTTTTTGCCGATTTCGGGCGTCTAACTCGTTGACCGAAGGAAGTTTTAGTCGGTCCGGTAAGTTTGGAGTATGATTCTCGTGAAATACTAGTCAACACGAGTCGATGTTTACTGACCTGACGGATGAAAAACTAGTCGAATTGGCGGTGAATTCCGAGCCTGAGGCGTTCGGTGAGATCGTCAAGCGTTGGGAGCGAAAGATATTCGCTCTATGCTTCGGTATGCTCGGACGTGAGGACGACGCCCGGGATGCGGCCCAGGAGGCTTTCGTTGCGGCATACCGTAACATCGGGAGTTTTCGAGGGGATGCAAAGGTTTCGTCCTGGCTCCATCGCATCGCGGTGAACCAGTGTTTGACAATAAAACGGCGTGCCCGTACCCGTGCAGAGGAGTTCATGGACGATGACAGGCACGAGGGAGAACCGATCTTTGTAGCCGCTCCGTCTCATTCGCCGTCGAACCAGACCGAACAGGCCGAGCGAAATGTGCTGGTCAGACAGGCGGTCGGGTCGCTACCGATCGATCTACGGCAGGTAGTGGTTATGAAGGAATTCGAAGATATGACGTTTCAGGAGATCTCGGATACGCTCGAGATCCCCCTAAGCACCGTAAAGAGCCGTCTCTATACTGCGTTGAAGCAGCTGCGTTCAAAATTGGAACGTGTTCCGATGGAGATCGGGTAGGAAAAAGAAGATGAGAAACGGAAAAGATTCATGTCTGTTTGGCGAGGAGCTTGTGTCGTACATCTACGATGAGCTTCCGGTGGCCGAACGTCGCTGGTTCGAAGGCCATCTTTTGAATTGCTCCTCGTGCACGGCTGAATTCGCGGACCTTTCGATGTCGCGTCTTGGTGTATATGAATGGCATCGCGATGAGTTTGTCCCGCTTGAAACGCCGCGATTTGCGGTTCCATACGCTTCGCCCGAACCGTCAGGTCCCTGGCTCGCCGCGATCCGGGGGTTTGTCTTCACTCCGGTCCGGTTGTCATTTGCGGGCGGTGCCCTGGCACTTTTGGTAGTTGCGTTGAGTGCGCTTTATCTTGCCGATTTCAGCCCATCCGGAGTTGCTGGGATTCAGGTACAAGAGCCAATTCTCGAAAATGTAGGACCGGCCAGGGCTCCTGATATCGCTAAGGTAAAAGATGAAGTAATAGCCGATAAGGATTTAACAGAGAAGATTTTAGATAAACCGAGAGTGACTGTGGAGGCAACGATCGAGCGTAAGCCTTTGATCGTGCGGGCGAAATCGATTAGAAAACCAACCGACCGACAGTTAACGGCACGCGGAAATCCATCAGTAAAGGCTCCGCGGCTTGGCACTTTCGAAGAAGTTGAGGACACCTCACTTCGTTTGGCGGATCTTGTCGCCGATATTGATAGTCATAGGAAATGATCATGTTAAGAAAATTACTTTCCCCGGTGATACTTGTTTTCGTTTTAGGCGGCCTGTCGCTTGCTCAGGAAAATCCTCAGAACCCGCCGCCAAATGACGAACGGCCCAATGTTCTGGCTCAACTCGGGCTGAGCACGGACCAGGTCCAACAATTCCGCCGGGTGAACGCAGAGCATCGCCCACAGATGCAGGCTGCTCAGCAGCGGCTGCGCGAAGCTAACCGTGACCTGGATATCGCTATATATTCGGATTCGGTTTCTGAAGAGGTTTTCCAGGCAAGGCTAAGGGCATTTCAGGAAGCTCAGGGCGAGGTGACCCGGCTTCGCTTTCAGAACGAGTTGGCTATCCGAAAGATCCTTACGCCCGACCAACTAACGCGTTTTCGCGAGATTCGTCGCCGGTTCATGAATGCTCGAGATTTTATCCAACAACGCCGACAACAACGTCGGCAGATCCGGGACGGTATAAAGCGCCGGAATCAAAACGATCAACAGAAGCGGCCACAAGGCAACCCGCTAAAGCAGAATCGACGCGGAGAATAGCGAAAAGGCAGATCCAATGAGGCGGCCGTCCACCGGGGCGGCCGTTGCCGCGCTTGTTGCAGGAAATTCGCGCTTCATTGTAACCTTGACCGAAGCAAATGCTTGCCGCTCCGCACGGAGGTTAATGGATCCAATAACTCGTTTTCTCTCCGAATTGCAGGAAGTCAGTCTGCTGATATGGCGCTCGTTTACGAGCCTCTTTTCGCGGCCGCGATATGTCAGCGAGACGGTCAAGCAGATGGATCTTATCGGCGTCGGCTCACTCCCGATCGTTCTGCTGACAGGTTTTTTTACCGGTGGCGTTCTTGTGTTGCAGGTCTATCCGACACTTCAGTACTACGGCATTCAGAATGAGGCGGGCAATTCAGTTGCAACATCGCTGATACGCGAGTTAGGCCCAGTCTTGAGCGCTTTGATGGTCTCAGGCCGCATCGGGGCTGCGATCTCGGCGGAACTTGGCGCGATGGTCGTCTCACAGCAGATAGACGCAATGCGTGCGCTCGGGACGGATCCGGTACGAAAACTTGTTGTGCCGCGTCTGGTTGCATTGATCCTGATGCTGCCTCTGTTAACAGTCGCGGCTGATATTATGGGGCTGATCGGCGGTGGTGTCGTAGCCTATGGAATGTACGATCAGGATTACAACGTATTTATAAATTCGGTAAGGGGTGGTATTTCCACCTCGGATCTTGTCAGCGGCCTCATCAAGCCGCTGTTCTTCGGCCTGATCATCGGAAGTGTAGCGTGCCATAAAGGCTTAACCACAACCGGAGGGACAGTTGGCGTGGGCCGCTCGACTACCGATGCTGTTGTTATCGCATCGATCTGGGTTATCATTTTTGACTTCTTCTTGTCGAAAGCGATGCAATATTTGTTCGATCTAGGCCAATTATAATCCCCAATGTTCGAAGCGGATCCATACTCAACCATTAGCTCGAACGGCGGATCAAGCGTCTTCAGTGCCGTCATTCCCGCGATAGAGTTTCAGGATGTCTGCATTTCGTATGACGATAACGTGATCCTTGATCACATCGATCTGAAGGTTGGCCGCGGCGATTGCAAGATAATTCTGGGCCGCAGCGGCGGCGGCAAGTCTACGATCATCCGGTTGATACTCGGGCTGCTAAAACCGGATTCCGGCCGGATCCTTGTCGATGGTGAGGACATAACAGATTATTCGGAACCGGAAATGATGCTGGTCAGGCAAAAGATCGGAATGGTATTTCAGGAAGGCGCTTTGTTTGACAGTATCTCGGTTTATGAAAATGTCGCGTATCGTCTTCGTGAGCAGCACCGCACCGAGGACGAGATCGAGAGCGAGGTAATGCGGATGCTGGAATTCGTCGATCTCACGGACGCCGTGGACAAGATGCCGATCGAACTTTCGGGCGGCATGCGTCGTCGTGTAGGGATCGCACGTGCTCTCATCGGCGATCCGACGATCGTACTCTTTGACGAGCCTACGGCGGGACTAGATCCACCGACTGCACGGACGATCTGTGAACTCGCGATCAAACTCCGCGACCTTCAGTCAGTATCGTCCATTTTCGTGACGCACGAGATGAACAACGTTACGAATCTGTCATCCGAATATGCTACGGTAAACGAAAAAGGCGAGGTTGTTTTCGAAAAAGAGGGCGAGAACCTCTGCCTTATAAATACCGAAGTTCTGATGCTCAGAAACGGCTCGATCATCTTCAACGGAACTGATGAAAAGCTCAGAATGAGCAGTGATCCGTACGTAACCCGCTTTATTCGGGGCGAACGCTCGAATTAATATGGTACAAACACGTAAAACCTTTACCTGGAGCCAATTGCGAGTCGGAATCTTTGTCCTTTTCGGCCTAGCAGTACTCGCTTTTCTCATCTTGAATTCAACAGGTGACTTCAATCCCTTTACGAAGAAATTGCGGCTGAAGGCGCGGTTCGCAACGGCCGACGGACTTCGCGAAGGCTCGGAAGTCCAACTTGCCGGCGTACGTATAGGAAAGGTTGAATCGGTCGAACTATTACCGCCCGAGTCCGAAGAAGAGGTCCAGAAGGTTGAGGCGACCATCACCGTAGACCGCGAGATTAACGGGCGCCCGATCTCCGAGCGCATCCGAACGGATTCCTCTGCGAAGCTCGTCGCAACCTCGTTGCTCGCCAGCGACAAATTAATAAATATTGTTCCCGGAACTTCAAACGGCTCGGCCGTCGATGAGAATTACGTTCTGGAATCGGAGGATACTGTCTCGTTCAGCAACCTGACCGAAACCGGAAACGAGCTTCTGAAACAAATAAACAGTATCGCCGTGCCGGCTAACGAGATCTTGAACAAAGCTAACCGAGGCGAAGGAACACTTGGTCGTGTTGTCAACGACGACTCGCTCTATCGAAACCTGGACACGACGATCGCCGACGCCAGAAACACTATCCGCCAGCTTCAGGTTACTCTCGACAGAGTAAATCGAGGCGAAGGGACGGCGGGACAACTCATCAATAGCAGGGCGCTCTACGACAATCTGAACAAAACCGTCACGCAGATCGAAGCGATCACCACTGACATCAGATCGGGACGGGGTACGGCAGGTAAGATCGTGAACGATGATCAACTTTATCTGGAAACAAGAGCAACCGTTGGCGAGCTTCGAAACGCGGTCGGGAAGATCAACCTGCTTCTTGACGACGTTTCGGCTGGCCGAGGAACGATCGGTAAGTTCTTCAGAGACGAGAAACTCTACGGCGACGCTTCGGCGACGCTCGAAAAATTAAGTGCGGCCTCTACACGGATCGAATCATTTATCGCCGACGCACAAGCCGGCAAAGGTACGATTGGTCGGCTCGTTACCGACCCATCCCTGTTCGATAATGCCAATTCGACGATTACCAGCATCAATCGGTTTTCAGATGAAGGCCAACGCCTCATTTCGGACTTTCGAGCGAATCCAAAGAAATTCCTTACCGTAAAACTTACGATTTTCTAAACAATGATCTAGTTGACTCTCGTCTAGAAATCTGTATATTATGCACGTATGCGTGAATTATGCACGTAG
>DATFEW010000155.1:0-14131 GCA_035250805.1 Pyrinomonadaceae bacterium | reverse complement strand
CCAGAATCTGATGCCGACGACGTTTGTGAATCCGGCGAAGCTGACGGCGGATATTCCGGCGAACTTCATTACCGGGGCGGGCCAGGCCCAGATCATAGTGCAAACGCCTGACGGAAAGATGTATTCGAATCCCGGCATGCTGAACGTCCAGCCGCCGCCGAAACCGAATGTGTATTATGTCGGCAGGATCTCGCGAAAATACGGGAACAACGATACTGCCTATTTCGTCGAGCAAAGCAAGATCAATACCGCGGGGACGGTGCCGGAAAGTAAGCGGCTCAATGACACGATCGGCGGACGATTTCGCATCGTCAGCATAGCTGAAAAGCAGGTGGTCGTTGAAGATACAAACCTTGGCTTCAGACACCAATTGCCGCTGTACACCTCGGCAGGGACCTCCCTCGGACCTGGCGGGCGGCCGGTCGGGCCGGGATTCCCGATCACTTCCTCTCCAGGATTTCCGAATGTCGGAGTTCCGCCTACCGCGCCCCGACCGCGGCCTGCAAACAGGAATGACGATGCGGACGATGATGACAATGATGACGACGACGATGACAACAGGAGCAATCGTCCGCGTCGACCGTAGCTCGAGCGGCGAATCCGGAATGACCCTGATCGCCGTAATGGGGATGATGGTCATTTTCGCCGTCGCTCTGCTTGCAGTTGCCCCGACTGTGCAGCTTGAGGTGCAGCGGGAAAAAGAACTGGAGTCTATACGGCGTGGAGAAGAGATCGCCCGCGCCATCGAGCAGTACGTCATATACCATCGGGGCACTAAGCTGCCGCAATCTATCGACGAACTTCTCGAAGGCCTTCCGCAGGGAACGAAAAAACGCATGATCCTGCGGCCGTCCGCCGCTACAGATCCGCTTAGCGAGGACGGTCAATGGCGGCTGATCGAGCCCGAGCCGCAGATCCTTGCTTCATTTGCAAAGCGCGTTCAGGAATATAACAACGGCGTGCTTCCCTCAAACCCGAACCAGATGTTCGACCGATGGTCCGTAGTCATCGTCAGTTCCATTGAATCGCTGGACGACTCAGAGAGCACGGAGCCCGATCCGGATTTTGAGCTCGTAACCGATAGCGTTCCATTCATTGGTGTTGCCAGCCAAAGCCGTAATCGCTCGGTGCTGACCTATTACGGGATCGAAAACCATTCCAAGTGGATCTACACGCCGCTGTTTCGCGGCAGCGGTGCGTCGAGACAGCTTCCGCCGCGACCACCCGTCCCTCCGATCTTCACCCGCTAGTCACTTTTTAGGCTTTCACTTTGTGTAGTCGAACACGATATTTGCGAACGCTTTGATGCCGACGTCGAGACGGCTGTCGTCGACGTAGAAATCCGGGGTGTGGTGCGGGGCGGCGTCCTTTCGGTTTTTGCCTTTCGGCATTCCTCCGATAAAAAAGTAGAACGACGGTGCCTTTTCGCCGAAGTAGGAGAAATCCTCTGCTCCAGTCGTCCATTCGCTTTCAATAACGTTTTCTTTTCCGGCTGCTTTTTCCAACGAGGGAAGCATCATCCTGACCAGTTCGGGAGTGTTGTACGTAACGAGGGTCTTCGTATCGATCGAAACCTCAGCGGTCGCGCCCATGCTTTCGGCGATCTTCGCAACGGTGTGCCGGATCTTTGCATGCACATCCTTCTGCATCGCGGAGTCGAGCGTGCGAATGGTCCCGGACATCGTCATTTCTTCAGGGATGATATTTTCGCGGACGCCGCCGTTTATCCGTCCGACGGTGATCACGACCGGGGCTTTGGTCAATTCTGACTGGCGTGCAACGATCATCTGCAATCCCGTATAGATCTGCGTTGCCGTCGCTATCGGATCGATTCCCGCCCAAGGCTGCGACCCGTGCGTCTGCTTGCCTTTCACTTTGATCGAGAACCAGTCGCTGGCGGCCATTGTCGCGCCGGATTTGTATTTGATCTTTCCAACTTCGGTCTGCGAGTTGATGTGGATGCCGAAGACCGCGTCGATTTTCGGGTTGTCCATCACGCCTTCTTTGACCATCAGGGGCGCTCCGCCTTCCTCCCCCGCGGGCGGGCCTTCTTCGGCGGGCTGAAAAATGAAAACTACAGTGCCCTTGATCTTGTCCTTCATCCCGGCAAGCACTTCGGCAGTACCCATCAGCATTGCAACGTGCGTATCGTGCCCGCATGCATGCATTACGCCTACGTTCTGGCCGTTGAACACGGACTTTTCCTTTGAAGCGAAGGGCAGCGCGTTTCTCTCCGTGACAGGCAGGCCGTCAAGATCGGCTCGAAGACCGATCACCGGCCCGGGCTGCGAGCCCTTTAATATTCCAACCACCCCGGTTTTCGCAACGCCTGTCCGGACTTCGATCCCCAGGCGCCGAAGGTGGTCCGCCACATATTTCGCGGTCTTCACTTCCTGGTTGCCAAGCTCCGGATATTGATGAATGTGCCGGCGCCATTCGACCACCTTAGGCATTATTTTCGCCGAAGCGGCGTCGATCTCGCGGCTCATGTCGATCGGGAACAAAGGCGTGGTAAGATAGCCTAGCGCAATAAAAGCAAGAAAGAATCTTTTCATTTTTTCTCCGGAAGAGTGATTGGTTTTATTGTATGCAGAGATAAGGAATATGCAAATCTCGTTCGATGCAGCGAGAAAATTGCGCAAAAACTGCCCGATCATTTCGTCATTTTTTGACGAAATGGCTTAGGAGCAATAAAACAAACAACGGAGGTAGTGATGCCATATCCATTAATTAGAATCCCCGACCAGCTCCCGGCAGTGGGCGTACTGCAAAAACTCTTGAATGCGCGGGCTGGTAGTTCCCTCGTACCGGACGGCGTGTTCGGCCAACGAACAAAAGCGGCGGTTCAATCGTTTCAGAGATCACACCCTCCTTTGGCGGTCGACGGTTCAGTCGGTGCGAACACATGGCCCAGGTTATCGCAGATGGCGGACAATCTGAGGATAGTCGATTGCGTGGACGTATTCGACCCCAGCCTATATCAACTCGAGGCTCAGGATCTGACGAGGGCAGGCGGCAACCCCCTTTTGATCGGCGGAATGTCAAACGGTGTCGAGCAGGCGGTAACAAACATAATTAGTGCCGTTGGTGGTGCAAGGGATGTTTTCCTTTTGAGGTTTCACGGACATGGAGCCCCAGGCGTTGCAGGTATATCCATGGGACACGGCGGCATTCCGGGCGAACATCATGCAGGTATTCACCTGGGAAACTGGGGCTATTTGCAGCCAATTGTTTCTCGGCTCTCAGCCATTTTCGGCCCATATGGCTGCATACAATTCATGCATTGTGAAACGGGCAACGGACAGAACGGCCGAACCATGCTCCAAAATATTGCCAATGCGACAGGAGTTCCTGCATCCGGCGGTATCCGAACCCAATTTGGCGGCGGGAGCACGACATTTCGGTTCGAAGGCCCGACGGCAACCGCTTTTCCGGCCGGAGGCAGCCTGGCCACATGGTCTGCTTCAAGACCGGAATTCGCTGGAATGACCGTGCCCTAGCGCCCTTTCTTGGCACAGGCCGGATAACGAAAGAGTCCTTCAGATGGAAGGGCTCTTTCCTTTAGCGCAAATATTGTTTGCTTCAACGAATCGGCCTGTGGACGGCTAATTCTTAAGTTTGGCCAACTCCGCCCTGATCAGGCCGGCCTCACGCGAGATTTCGTTTACTTTCAGCGCTTCGTCGAATGCGTTCCTCGCCTTTTCTGTCGCCCCCGTCTTGGCGTACGCCTGGCCTAACGTCAAAAGAATTCGCTGCTGCCCGTGATGCGAGAATTTTTGAAAATATGGTCCCATCGCTCTGCGCATTCCCTCGAGCATTTCGACGACGTGCGGCGCCATTCCGTATGAATCCGGAAGGACAATGTAACTGGCGCTGGCAACCGAAAGAACCGCTCCATGGTCCGGCCCGACCTTTTCGGCCTGACGCAAAATTGCGAAACCGCGATCGAATTCCACCTTTTGCTTTACAGCATCTTCTTTGTAAAGCCGCAGTGCACTGAAAACATGAAGGGCGCCCAAATAAGCAAGCGTTTCAGAGTCGTCTTTGCTCAATGCGAGCGCACGTTCTAGCGTTTTTTGCGCTTTCGAAACAGCTTCGCGGTCGCCCGCCCCGAAAAATTGAAAGAAATATGCCTTGCCCAACTTTCGCGTAGCATGGAGGTCATCGGGCTTTGCAGCAGACTCCTTTTCATATTTCGCAACATCTTCAGCACTGGGCACCTTTCCGGCTACAAAATCCTGAGCCAATTGGTTCGGGATCTGTGCCAGCGTGATGCCGCCGAACACAGGACAAAAAACCAAGCAAAGAAATATGCCGATTGAAATGGATATTTTATGTTTCACGGCTCGCTCCTCATCTCTTTGAATTGTGTGGGAACTCTCGACACCAGAAACGATTATTTTGAGCGTTTGGTTCCAAGTCGGCCCAAATATCCATTTTCCAGACGTGTCAGTTGATCAATCCGACTTCATCGCCGCTGCAACGGCCTGAGCAACCTCGGTGAGGAGCCGGCCCGGCGGCTTCCCGCCGAACACACCCTGCGCGCTTGTGTTTACCTGGACCGCGACCGCGATCTTATGTTCGGGAAAGTACATCATGTCGGTCACATAACCCGGGAAGAATCCGCTATGGCCGTACGAGGTACCGGCAGCTGTACTGCGAATGATAGTTGCGAGTCCGTACTTTGCCTGAGGTCCGATCATCGGGGCCGCTACCCCTTCGAGAGCCTGCGGCAGCAGCGACGGATCGTAAGCCTTTCCTTCATAGATGATCTTTGCCCAACGAGCGAGATCCTCACCTGTTGAAGCCCAGCCGCCGCCGGTCCATTCGAGCTGTGGGTTGATGACAAACTTGCCGTTCTCAATCATCGCGTCCTTGAGACCGAATGGATTATTCGCACCGGCATAACCCATAACCACGCCTTTCATCACAGGGCCTTCCTGCGCGATCGTGTCATTAAGTTTGAAAGGCTTGATGAACCGCCGACGCGCTTCGTCGTAAAACTTTTTCCCAGTGACCCGTTCGATGATCATCCCCAAAACGATGTAGTTCGTGTCGGAATACTCCCAGCCTTTTCCGGCCTCGAACGGCGCCTTTGAGTCAAACAGATAGGCGAGGCGCTCCTCGGGCGTCCATACCTTCATTGGATTGGCGGTCAGGAAATCTGTAAATTCCTTTTTGAATTCGTATCGAACCAGACCGCTGGTGTGATTCATCAACCGACGGATCGTTATGTCCTTCGCGTTGGGAAGTCGTTCGAACCACGGCTCCTTGCCAAGATATTTTTCGATCTTGTCATCCAGGCTGATCTTGCCTTCCTTCACAAGCTGCATTGCGGTCGCGGCGGCAAAGGTCTTTCCGGTGCTACCGGCGAGCATCCGGTCATCCGGTTTCATTGGCGTTTTTGCATCTCGGTCCGAATAGCCGACCGCGAGTCCAAACGATTCGCCGTCCGGCAGTACGACACCGAGAGTTGCTCCTGGAAACTTCCCGGCCTTATGCCATTCGTCTAGCTTCGCCTGAAGCTCCTTTTTTAGAACGTTTGTTCCGGTTGCCGTGGCGGCCTGTTGAGCAGCCGCGGCGATCGTCAACGCGAGGAGAAGCGCAGCGAGGGAAACAAATTTCGTAGAGTATTTTGTTATTTTCATTGATTTAAATACGTAACTTCGCGCGATCAGGTTCTCGTTCAAATCTTCCGGTAGCACTCATCATCGTCTATACTTGGAACAAACTCGTTTCGTGTATGACTGATAAAGAGCCCGATAGAAAACAACTTGAAAAACGACGGGCCGAGATACTCGCGCAGCTCGACCGCATCCAGGACGACTTGCGTCTCAAACTTGACCGCGATCCCGAGGAACAGGCGATCCAGGTAGAGCACAACGAGGTCTATATAACGATGGACCGATCTCTGCGCCGCGAGTTGAGTGCCATCGAAGAGAAATTAACTTCGATCACAGACTAGCCATTGGTTCTCTCTGAGAGAAACACTTCATGGCGAAACCTCACGACCGGGCCTGATCAGGATCGTCGGTGTTTGCCATAACCACCAGGCGATAAGGAAGCGAACGGCCGGTTGAAATGTCCACGATATCCATTCGGGTACTGACAGGCTGGAAAACTCGGTGTAACCGATCATCGTATTTAAGCCAAGTACGGTCCAAACCAGCAGGGCGGCACCGATTATTTTTTCCAGTCCTAAACCTCGAACCAAAACCAACCCAAAAAAGAGATTGCCGATCAGAAACCCAAGGATTAGCAAGAAGAAAAAGCCATCATTAATTCCTTGCCATCCCTCGATCAATGTGCGAAGCGAGGACCTGACCTGTTCGTCCGTCGCAGTAACATATGCTGCTCGCCAACTTCGATTAAGTGCGGCAAGACCCATTGCGGTCCTGAATAGCTCTGCTGCCGCAAACAAAAGATATCCGAGAAACCCGAGGGTGATGAGCCCGGGTGAATCACCCAGCTTTCTTAGAGCGACTCCCAGCATCGAAACCACTACCAGTAATATATGGAGGAGAACGATCCAGAGTCGAAGAATGTAGATCGGTTCAGCATGAAGCCCCACCAGGCGTTCAAACTCGTTCGGCCCTGCATAAAGCCTGGGCAGCAAATGAACCGCTAATGTCGTAAGTCCGGATAGAAATGCCGCGATCGCCGCCAGCCTAAAAAATGCCCTGCTGCTACCATTCGAAATGGGTGATTGGCGATCCATATTTCTTCCTATTTCTTGCGAATATAGGTGAAATCAAACGTCGGCGTCCAAGTCTTGCCGTCGTCGGTCGAAGCTCCTCCGTGCTGGCGAACATCGCCGTTATCGAGCTTTGTGAAGGTCATACGCGAGATGGTTTTCTTACCGTTCACCACTCGTTCTGAGTCGAGCACCATTTTGCCGTCAACAAGACCGCCGGTGTAGTAGGCAAGCGTCCCCTTATCATCCACCCACGTCTGATGCCACTTGCCATCGGCCGTGCTGAAATTGCTAAAACTCTTCCCGCTGCTAACCGGCGTGTTCCAGTTTTCAAAGATCACACAGCTCCCCAAGATCAACTGGATGCTGCTCGTACCGACAGTTAATCCTTGGGCGTTCTTCGGGAGCCACTCACCTATCCAGAAATCGAACTGGCGAAACTCGGGCCGGGCCTCGCAAGGGAATACACGGAGTCGGCATTTCCTCACGACCTCTTTGAATTTCGCTTCCGTCCGAAACCTGGCAAAGTCATGGTCGGATTCTATAGATTCAGGCGGGACCCCGCCCAGGGCGATGACCTTTTCGAAGGTCGCATACATCAATTCGTCTTTTGCGAGCGTGGCATATGCCTTGGCAAGCCCCAAAGCAAAGATCGGATTAGGCGAGAGTTGGTTCGCGACCTCAAGCCGAAGTACGGCTTCCTCATTCTTCCTTACGCCCAACAGCGACATGCCGAGCCGATAGTGGGCCCCGGCATTCTTTTCTTCGAGCTTTGTGATCGCCTTATACGCCTCCGCCGCCTCATGCCAATTCTTTTCCTGGTAGGCCTTATTTGCAGCAGCCCGAATTTCAGGTGTGATTACTCCGCCGGTCTGCGCAAAAATGCTCGCTGCCAGGACCGGTACCGAGACAAATACTACAAGTGCCCGTAACATGACATACCTCCAAATCTAAGGCTTCATCGCTTTCTCTTTCTCATTGCACGCGCCGGGGTCGATCGTGGAAGCACCATTCGCGATCTTCCAGCCAGCCTCGGTACGAACTAGATTGAATTGATTGATGCCGCAGTGCGAAACTTTGCCCTCGGCGAAGAACACGTATCTGCCCCAGACCATTGCCCAGTCGCCATCGACGTCGATCTTTGGCTCGTACATCACTTCCTTGATCGCGCCGGGCTTTGTGAAGAACTTGCTGAAAGCTTCACCCCCGATCACTTCAATGCGTGTTTTACCATCGCGAAGCTTTCGAATCGCCACAAGCTGGTTTTCTGGTGTTCCGGTCGCGATGATCCCAGGCGCATTCGCAGCGGCCATTTCGTCAAAGAGCTTGTTAACGACCGCGAGTGCGGCCTTCTTATCGTCTTGTTGAGCGAACACCGGCAAACAGAAGGTGGCGAGTGTGAATAGTAATATGATCGTGATTTTCATATGAGTGTTTCGTGTTTGTTAGCTATTAGTTATTCGCTGTCTTCGGTTCGTGATACGACCCGGCTATCTTCGGGGCGATCTCGTCGAACCAGCCATTGAGTTCGGTTTGGGGGTACCATTTTCCCTTGAGCATCACCCCGGCTCGGTTCTGAGTGGCAGAGATATTTTCCAGCGGATTCGCGTTTAGCAAAACCAGATCCGCCCGCTTGCCTTTTTCGATCGTTCCGACCTTATCAAGCACGCCAAGAAATTCCTGCGGATTTCGTGTTCCGGCAGCGAGCACGGCATAATTTGAAATACCGGCATCCTTCAGCGCTTTGAGCTCGTGGTGAAGCCCGAACCCATAAAGCCACAAAAACTCGGGCGTGTCTGATCCGGCCATCAACTTCCCGCCGGCATCATGTATCGCTTTGATCAGCTTTTCTCGAAGGTCGACCCAACGAGCGCGTTTCTCGAGCGGCACCGTATTGATAAAACGATTCTTCTTATAGAAATCCAGCCATTGCTGCTGCACCTTCGCGGGATAGAACTTGAAGTCCGGCTGCGCGCGTATCTCTTCTTCGGTCCGGAGACGGCCAAAAGAATTCTTCATAAAGTGGTGCGTCGGATTTACGAACGGGTTTGCGGCGACAGTTTTCCTGGCGATCTCCGGGATCCTGCTTTCGTCCATATGGTCAAAGCTCTTCCAGTTGTCGGGATTGTAGATGTAGAGATCCGAGACCGATCCTTTCACCGGCGCATCGTTTTTCAGAAGTAGTTCCATGTAACCGTCGAGGTGCTCGATCTGCTGTCTAGCCTTCCAGGCACGCTCCACGCCGATAAAGCGGCTGTCCGCGTGGCCGACGACGCGGATGTTCTGTTTCGCGGCTTCGCCTACCGCCGCTTCGTAAACCTCTGCCGGGACAAACGTGGTTACCTTGATAAAATCGTAACCCGCGGCCTTCGATTTGCGGACCGCTTCGCGTGCTTCCTCGGGCGTCTTGACGACGAAGTTGTTTCCCTGTTCGCGGCCTGTGAGATGCGGCGACGCGACCCATATTGTCGGGGCGGCAATCTCGCCCTTCGCCGACTTCGTCCGCAATGCAAGCAATTCCGGCGTTCCGATCATAAAGCGAACCGTAGTAACACCGTTCGCAACCATCACACGAAGCTCATCAGGCGCGATCGAATCGGGATACTCGTCGCTATCCGATAGCAGATGCGTGTGCATATCGACGAGGCCCGGGATCAGGTATTTGCCTTTTCCATCAACCGTAACCGCATCTTTCGGGACCCTCACCTTTTTTTCGTCGCCGATCTCGGCGATCACGCCATTTTTGACAATGACTGTCTGGTTCTCGATGACCCGTTCGCGGTCCATAGGGATGACGTTGACATTCGTGATTGCCACAACTCCATGATGGGCGTTTACAATCGCCGTTGAAAAAACAAGAGTAGTGAAAATTGCGAAAATAGAACCTGTTCGTTTCATTTTTTCTCCAAGGTTGATGCTCATTGTTTCGGCAGCGGGTTTTGCACATCGACGACCATCTTAAAAACGCCGCTTTCATCGCGCCTCCAGACATGGACGTAATAGCCGGTCTCTGCTTCCGATCCGCCGGTGGCTGAAAAATACTTTCCGTAGGTGAACGCGAAGTCGTTTGACTTTGATATTTTGCCACCGAGAAATTCAAAGCTATCGGCCGAGATCATAACTGCCATGATCCGGTCCTCGTTTGTCATCGGCATGCGCGATTTTCGATGTATACGGAATTGCCTCCGCTCAAACAGGTTCGCATATGCCTTCGCCATCCCGTGTTCACTTATGTATCTTGTCAATGATTCGTCGAGAGTTCTTAGTTTTTGCTCGCTAAGTTCGATCAATTTTCCTTTCTGTACGATCTGAAAAACTTTCGCGGCCGTAAATCCAGTGTCGATGGGAGCAACCGCTTCGGGCGTATCCACACCCATGTCGATCGCTACTTTCCACGTCCCGTCAGCTTGTTTTTGCCAGACTGAAAAATAGATCCCGTGGCGCGGCGGCTTCGGGTTCGGGCCTAGATCGGTAAACAAAACGGGGCCGGTGGTATAACCGAGATCGCCGGCTTGTGAGATGTCGCCAAACATCGGCTGCCAATTAAAGATCAAGGTTCTCGGCCCAGTCTCTGCCGGGCGCTTCTGCAGCACTTCCTTTGTTCGTTCGGGATGCGGTCCAAACCCGATCCCGTCATCCGCAAAATACTTTATAAAACCCTCACGAAAACCGACCTTCACCGTCTCTGCCGCGAACGCGCGCTCGGCTGCGACAAGGTCTTGCAGGTAGCCGTTTACAGTCTGTGAATGGATCTCTCCAACGAGGACAGCCATGACGAAGCCACCGAGAAGCAATGTATTTTTTGATAGAACAGCAAACATTCCACCGCCTTATGGTAGAGGCTTGGATTTTCTCGGAAGCTTTTCGTCCATCATCGCCGTTTGATACGCGAATGCTGCGATGATCGTTGAGGCCTGTTTCATATCGTCAGCCTGAATGCGATCGTAGTTGTCCTGATTCGAATGATGTGTTCGCGTGTTGTATTCGACGGGGTCCTGAATGAACTGAAATCCGGGAAGCCCGATCGCATCAAACGGCAGGTGGTCCGTTCCGCCGGTGTTTGCAAGAGTCAATGTCTTCGCTCCCACATCGGCAAAAGGCGCAAGCCAGGCCTCAAAGAACGGACGCACCCCGCTGTTCCCCTGCATATAAACCCCGCGGATCCTTCCCGTACCGTTATCGAGGTTGTAGTATGCGGAGAGCTTGTCGTAGTCCGCCGCCTTTACCAAAGAGTCATTTTTCATCTCCCCGAAATGCTTTTTGACGTATGCCGTGGAGCCAAACAGGCCTTGCTCCTCGCCGGACCATAAGGCAACGCGGATCGTTCTCCGCGGCTTGAGCCCCGAAGCGAGAATAATACGCGCGGCCTCCATCACGGCCGCGCAGCCGGCTGCATTGTCCGTAGCACCGGTCGAGCTGTGCCACGAATCGAGGTGGCCGCCGAGCATCACAACCTCGTCCTTTAATTTCGGATCGCTGCCCGGGATCTCGGCGATGGTGTTGTATCCGTTCGGATCCTCATCGTAAAACTGTGCATCGATCTCGATGCTCATCTTCGGCGTGACACCGTTCCTTATCATCCGCACTAGCCGGTTGTAGTCCTCCGACGCAACCGTCACCTGCGGCATCATGCTCGACTCCCATTTCTTGATCTGCGGCTGGAACGCGGGCGAGTTGAATAGATCGTCAAATGACTTCAGCTCTTTCATCTCGACGCCGACGCTCGCACCCTGCACGAACGATGTTCCGCCGCTGCCTTGATTGCTGTTCTCGATCATGACGGACGCGCCCTCATCGATGAGAAATTTCAACCGCTTCGCCTGAGAGTTAAAGTGCTCCGTAATGTTTTTCAGCATCGCGGGCGGCGGATCGTCACCTTCGGCCGCCGGGGCCGGTGCAGCCGCCATCTTAGCAAGCTGCTCGTTGCTGAGCCGGGTCGTCAGCGACTGGTCGATCGGCTTCAGCGGCCTTTCGCCTGAAACAAGTACGATCTTTTCCCTGAGTTTTCCTTTGTACTTTGCGAGGTCCGAATCGTCTTTCGCGTCCAGGAACACCACTTCACTATTTACGGCACCCTTCGTCGAGGGCGACCACGCCGCAGGATACGCATTCACCGGGACGTAGTGCGGCTCGACGATGTTAGCCGAAAATTTACGCAGCGACCAACCGCGTCCGAACGGCCCCCACATTTCGAGGTGCGCGTTCTGCATTCCCCATTCCTTCATCTTGTCGCGGGTCCACTCGTTCGCTCGTTTCATATTCGGTGACCCGGTCAAACGGCCGCCGATGACGTCCGTCATATACGACAGTGTCTGCATTACTTGCGAGCGGCTCATGCCCTCTTCCTTAATGCGGTCTATCGTTTCCTTGGGCGCCGTGTAAACCGCCGGTGCGGCGGATTGCGCCGAAACTGCGGGAACACTCGCGACAAAGGAAAGGGTTAGGAATAATGCTGTAAGTCTTTTCATATAATTTGAGGTCACACTCGCTAATGCTCGTGTTTCTGCCTTAGACGCCCGCCACCGCAATACCGTCCGGAGCCGCGCCGGGATTCACGCTGCCCGTCACGGACATCTTCTCCAGATCGATCTTCACCACAGCGTCAACGCCGGGAGCATTCGGATCCGGCCGGCCGCTCGTGATGAAAAGGGTCTTACTGTCGTTTGAAAACGCAACTCCGAGCGGGACGTTGTCAAGCTTTAACCGCTTGACCTCCTTTCGCGTCGGAACATCTATAACCAGGATCTCTTTGGTTGGGATCATCGTACAAATAACGTACTTTCCGTCCGGCGTAAAGCGAACGCGGTACGGGCGGCCGCCTACGTTTATCTTCGCAACGGATTTGTAAGCTGCGGTATCGACGATCTCGACCATCCCTTCAACGTTGAGACCCAGCCAGACCTCTTTGCCGTCCGGCGAAAGGTCGATCGCTTCGGGCTGTCTGCCGACCGGAATGTGCGTGATCGGAGGACGTCCCGGCGTCAGCGGCGGCAGCTCGAGAGCAGTCACGGAGTCCGAGCCGATATTGGCTGTATAGAATTTTTTTTGGTCCGAGGTGCCGACGACCATATGCGAGCCGTTCTGCCCGGTTCCCATTATCCAATCGATCTTGTTTGCAACAGTGTCATAACGAGCGATTGCCCGGTTCGCCTCCGCAGTAAAGTAGAGCTTTGTGCCGATGAGCTGCAGACCGTGCGGCCGAACAAGCGGCAACGTATCGAAACGCCGAAGCTCTTTCGCGGTCGCGATGTCGATCACGGAGATCGAGCTGCCTGGTGTCTGCGCGCCATAGTTTGCAACATATGCTGTCTTTCCGTCCGGTGACAGCACAACCTCGTGCGGGCCGTTGCCGACCGGTACCTTTGCAACGACCGTCATCGACGACGGATCGATTATCGTCATCGTCGCGTCGCCCTTGTTCAGCGCCACCAGAACAGGCTTTACCTGCCCGATCACGATGGTGTAGCTCTTGAAAACGAATATGATGCCCAGACAAAGGGCGAAAAGAAGCTTTCCTGTTTTTGGCATAGGGGATACTCTCTGAGTTTTGAACCTATTGAGATGTTAGTCAAAACTCTATCTGCTCGACACTAAATTGTGACGAAACGCATCGCGATGTGGTGAATCGTATTTTCTGCCGCAGAGCCACAGAAACAATTGAAGATTGAAAACTGAAATGGAGAACTAGAGATCCAGTGTCCCTTCATTTTCATTTTGCATTTTCCACTTGCTTCTCTGTGTCTTTGTGGTCAAATCAAGCCTGATTACCGAACAACTCAAGAAACCGCTCGCGGTAATTTCTGCTCAGGGCGAGCTCGGTACCGTCGCGAAGCATAACCGCATAGTCGCCGCTGAACATCGGATGAAGTTCTTTGATGCGGTCGATGTGGACGACCGTTGAACGGTGTATCCGGATGAACTTGTCTGGATCGAGCTTGGTCTCTATGCCGTTCATCGTTTCGCGGATCATGTGCGATTCCTTGCCCACGTGCAGCCGCACGTAATTTCCCGCAGCCTCGATCCAGTCGATCTCGTCGGCTTTGAGAAAGAAAACGCGCCCCACAGTCTTCACCACAAGCCGGTCGAGATACTTTTTCTCGCTTTTCAGATTCTCTATGAGCGAAGTGAGCCGTTCGTCCAGGTCGCCGCGATGGCGGTCTTCGATCTGCGCACGAGCACGTTCAATGGCGCGCTGAAATCGATCGCGGTTGAATGGTTTGAGAAGATAATCGAGCGCGTGAACATCAAAAGCCTGGAGCGCATATTGATCATACGCTGTAACAAAAACAACTGTTGGCAGCTGCGTGCCGTCGAGCGATCTGATCACCTCAAAGCCGTTTTTCTCCGGCATCTGAATATCGAGAAAAACGAGGTCGGGCTGCTCGGTCCGAATAGCTTTGACAGCATCTTCACCGTTTCCGCACTCCCCGATGACAG
>DATFEW010000149.1:0-7613 GCA_035250805.1 Pyrinomonadaceae bacterium | reverse complement strand
GCAGACAATCAGCCGGAGAAGGCCATTGAGGCATACAAGAAATGCCTTGAAATGAGTCCGCGGTTCGCCCGGGCCCGATATAACCTGGCGATGGTGCAGCTGCAGATGAAGAACAAGGTCGGAGCTTCGGAGCAGTACAATATTCTGGTCGGGATCGATCGGACGCTTGCAACCAAGCTTAAGACAGAGATCGATAAAACGCCTTAATGGAACGAGTCGTCATCACTAATATTTACATTCACGCTCTGAAACTTTAGTACCACCCTGACGAGGTCGCTCCTGTTGTCCAAACTTGCAGGAACGAACGGAGGCGACGTCTGGTCGCCGTCCAGTGCCCTCATCAACCTGGCCATAGCTGACCTGCTTTTCGATGACTCGACAACGTTTGTCACCCGCGCTGCCCCATTCTCGAAAACGTCTGCCACAACCACGACTTCTTCATTATCAAGCTGGCTGTTCTCAAACGAGTTAGTCAATGACACCAAAGTTCCCGTAGGATTGACGCTGGGCGATTCGTCTGAAATATTCGATCGCGATCGAGCATATTGAAAGGGCGTGAGTTCGGGGACACTAGCAAGAAGAATCGGCTCTCTATTTACAGGATCTGCAGTGGTATTGAACGTTACGAGCGGAACATTCGAAGGGATAAGAATGACGGCCAGCAATGCGAGTCCCAGGATCACAGAAGCGGCCGTCCCGATCATCGTCGGCATCATCCAGGTCTTCAACCAACCGGAACTGCCTTCGATCAATCGGAATGTCGGAGAACCATAAGCCGGCTCAAACTCCGCCGAGACCGTTTCACGAAGCCTCCGATAAACGCCCGCGCTTAGTTCCGGGCGCCGCATCATTCGCATTTCGCTTCGGAGCGCGCCGATCGCGGTCAGGTCCGCTCGACATAATGGACATGAATCCAAATGTGTCGTAATCGCTGCCGCTGTTTCGTCGGCTAGCTCGCCATCGGCATAAAGGTGGAGATCAAATTGTAGTTCACGGCATTTCATACTACCCACCGTTCGGCAAAAGATTCACTGACCCCGGCTAACTTCTGTAACTCGTCGTTTGGCACCGTTCCATTTGTATTTCAGGTCAAACCGGGGCGAGTCAGCCATTTGCCATTTCTCAAAAATCCCTTAACCGGTTTCTCAAAATACTACGTCCTCGTGCGATCCTGGACTTGATAGTTCCAAGTCCCACTCCGAGAATGCCCGATACTTCCTCATAACTGTACCCCTCGACATCGCATAGGATCACGGCTTCACGAAACGCTATAGGAAGACCCCTAAGCTCCCGGGCGATCGCCGCTTCTCGTTCACGGCCGAGCGCTGCCTGTTCCGGGTTTTCACGGTTATCCCGAATCAGATCGATCTCCGCAACCCGGCCTTCGCCAACTGGTGATTCAAGCGAAATAGTTTGGTCCCGCTTTCTTCTTTTGAACCACCGGAACCGATTCCGCGAGTGATTGATCGCGATCCGGATAAGCCAGGTTTTCAACTCGGAATCGCCTCGAAACCCTGCGATCCCGCGGACCGCACTCAAAAAGGTCTCTTGCGTAATATCGTTCGCCTCTTCACGATCTTCGGTTAGTCGGAAAGCGACCGCAAAGACGTCTGGACTGTATTTAGTTACAAGTTGATCGAATGCGTCGGCGTCGCCCGACCTTAACTTCTCTACAAAAGCCGACGAGGGATTTTGGACATTGATTGATATGTCCGCCAATGCAGCGGCTGCCCTCTCTCCTTCGTCGAATGTTATTGACTTACCCAAGAACACTCCACGTAAACCTTTTTTCAATTTCCGACTTGCAAATCAACTTGCCGCTCATCACACGGCTGTAAGTATTAGACAAAGGCATTCTCAAAAGGTTCCCTAAAACTTCATCGCTGTTGTTTCGATCCATATTGCCAGGGGGAGGTTGCCGAAAGTACCCTGTTAGGCTAGATTAGTACTTTTGGAAAACCCCCGGTTTTTTCAATTATATAACGTTTGAAGCAGTTAGAATTGCAGTTTATTTGAGTTATGGCCAGGAAGAAGCGTAGGTTCGATCAGGCCCCGCAAGCGGCTCCCAAACCTAAGGAAAGTGTTCGGTATGAAGACCCGTTCCAAAGAGTCGTCGGCAAGAAGATAGAGGATTCCGTGGGGATCTTCGAAGGTCGTGGGCGAAACATCCTCTACGGGATCGCCGCTGCCGTTGTTCTGGGTCTCGTGATTTGGATAGTTTATTCATGGAGCGGACGAACGAGTGCCGAGGCACAAACTGCGCTTGGAAAAGCCATTGAAACATCTCAAGCTCAGATCACGGAAACACCTCTTGCCGGTTCGACACAAAAGTCGTATAAAACGCTTCGTGAACGATCAGAGGCCGCGATCACCGAGTTTCAGGCGGTGGCGGACAAGTTTGGCGGTTCGGTTGGTGAAAAGGCGAAATATCTCGCGGCGACAAATCGGCTTTTGATAGATCGTCCGGCCGGCATTCAAGAGCTCGAGGCGCTTTCCACGGGCAGTGGGGAAGTCGGTAATCTTGCGAAATTTGCTCTCGCTCAAACGCGTGCGGTTGACGGCCGAACCGACGAGGCGATCACTCTTTATCAGGAACTTGCGAATTCCTCAAACCCTGTGGTTGCCAAGGAGACGATCCAGCTCGAGCTCGCAAGGCTTTACGAGAAACAGGGAAGGAAGGAGGATGCGGTTGATACTTTATTTATACTGGTGAAGACTGCGAGCGAAGCAAAGGATCTTGAAGGCAAATCGGTTCCGCTGACGGCGACCGCCCAGGAGGCGAAGGACAAACTTAAGGAACTCGATCCCGAGAAGGCGAAGGAGATACCAGAGCCTGTCCCCGACGTTCCCGGAGGCGTTTCCTTCGGCAACTAGCAATGGCGACTCGCAGGTTCAATATGCCGCCTGTTTCTAAGATACACGAAGGTCTCGGTTCGCGTGACGATGTACGGCTCCCCGTCTCGATCCGTGCATACGCTCCCGGCTACGCTGCGACTTCACTTTTGTTGACATTTTTTGCCATATTCTCTCTCTATCTATCGTTCAACGTTGTCGCATGTCTAATGCTCATTCTTGCCCTCGTTCTTGTGCCGGTGCTCGCATTCACGGATAGGATCGTTTTTGATGGCAAGCGGCTGATCCGAACGGGGCTAATGCCGCGTAGTTGGTTTCGGCTCAACGGACTTCGTTCGTGGATGAAGCTCAGGAATGTCGAACAAGTCGATACTATTACGGTCGGTTCTTTTCGTCGCGGGGGGCGTGTTCGTTTCATGCACCGGACAAGCATTTTCGGAAATGGTACTGCGATAGTCTTTTCCGGTGCAGGAAAGAAATATCGAAAGATGATCAGGGCATTATTTCCGACGCTCGACTCTCACCTTCTCGACTGTAAGTCTCTGGATCTCCAAAAATATCTGGTGGAGCCGCACGAGGTGAACAGATCCGCCGCCGAATTGAAGATCCCGTCAGCTGATGTCCTGGAAGGATTTATTCGCGAACGGCCCGGCCGATCGCAGAATATTATGGAGCTTGGCCTGGATCCTTCTGTAAAAACCGATCAACTAGTGTTGACTGCTAACCAGCTCAGAGTTTCCGGCTCCCTGATCCGTGCGATGGAAGCGTTTAGGCGCGCATTGAGAATCGAGCCTTTAGATGCATGGCTATTGTTCGATTACTCACGTTGTCTTTTTTCCCTTTCGAAGGTCGATAAGGATGCTAAGCTTGGCCGACGGGCGGCTGCCGCTCTGCGGCTCTCTGAAAGGCGTGCATCGGGAGATGCAGAGCTTCTCGAACGCATCGGCGAAACATACCGCCAATTTGGCTTTTCACGACGGGCCGCTTACGCGTATCAGGCTTCGCTCGAACGCCTCAGCGAATGCTTCCGTGCGTTGATCGGCTTGGCGGAATTAGCTCTAGACCAGGGGAAACTGGCTCACGTGGTCCATAATTTTTCAGCCGCTAACATGGCAACTCGAAATGCCGCTCTGAAGCGTTGGACGCGATCAGAAGCCGATTACTTCTCCAGGCTAAGCGACGACGATGAGTACATGGAGCTTGAAGTGAGCCGGATGAATCTTCTGGATAAACTCGCCCGTTGGAGAGGCTCCGCGTTCAGGATCGCTCTTTATTCAATTCCGTTGATCGCGGCAGGCGTTATCTTTGACGAACCGCTGCTTACAGACGCGGGTTGGCTCGTCTCAGCGGTTTGTTTTGTTGGCTGGGCCGTAATGAATATTGTATTCAAGATGCTTACGCCGAGAATACCGTACGATCTTGTAGAGGGCGAGTAAGCCGCCTAGGCTATTTTCGAATCTGATCTTTAGGACATGGCCTTTCCTTTTGTTTCCGGCTCGTGGGTCATCGCTCCTGGGTCCATCAAAGATGTCCATCGATATGTGGGCGCATCAAATCCCACTTCGAGTTTCTCAAAAATGAAATCGGCCATAGCGTTTACGATCCAATTGTGGTTGTATTCTCCAACCGAAGCGAGTTCCGCGTCGGGTGCGGGGTTCATAAAATCGATCGCGTAGGGTACGCCGCCCTTGATGGCGAACTCGACCGTGTTGAGATCGTAACCGAGCGCGTTGCATATCGTAATGACGTCCTTTTCGACCCTTGTATGCAATTCAGGCGAGAGATAGTCTTCGATATTCACATACTGCATGCCGCTTAAATAAGGTTTTGACGGATCGTACGGCATGATCAGAACCTTTTTTTTCCCCACGCAATAGCAACGGACAAACTGTTCGAACTCAATACCCTCCTGGAGCGTCATGCAAAGCATGCCCGACTCGTTATATTCCGCCAAAAGCTCTTCAAGGGAACTGATCCTCGATACATTTTTCCAGCCCCCTCCGTCATACGGCTTTAGGAATGCGGGGAAGCCGATATAGTTGACGATTCCTTCCCAGTCGAGCGGAAACTCAAGGTTGCGAAGCGATTCGCTTGTGATGTCTTTTATATAAGCGTGCTGGGGAAGCAATACCGTCTTTGGGATAGCCACACCCAGCTTCGCAGCGAGTGAATAATTAAAGAATTTATCGTCTGCCGACCACCAGAAGGGATCATTGATGATATACGTGCCCTCGAGCGCCAGTCGCTTGAGAGTAGCGCGGTAATAAGGGACCTCGTGGGAAATTCGGTCTATGATCACCTCGTACCGCTTTTCTTCGTCGAGGCGAATTCCGCCGACAGTTATCATCTCGGCAATGACCTCACCGTTTCCACGTTCGTTGATCGTTCTTATTATAGATTCCGGAAAAGTAACCTCTCGGCCGACTAATATACCAATTCGTTTCATATGCGTAGAACCTGCTCTTTCGAGGTGCCTCAAAATTCACAAGTTTAAGCTAGTTTGGCGTGGCTAACAAGCTAGACCGTACAAACGAATCAATAGTTTGATTGGGCCGCTTTGACCTGAAGAATTGAAGAACCGGGACGTTTTGATTATTTACTGCGTGCTCATCAGATCGATGCCGTAGAGGTCATCCGTCAATGTGAACCGTCTCTCGTCGAAAACGGCCCGTCTGTGAATGGCGGTAACTATGTATTCCCGGTTCAGCTGGTTGCTGGGAAACGTATAAAAACCAAAAGGATTGGTTATTGTAACGATCCTTTCTCCCGTTGCGATATCCAGCCTTATCACGTTCATGTTTGCGTAACCGCGGCCACGCGAGGTTAGCACCCGGCCATTAATTGATGCGGATGGCGCCGGGACAGGCAGGAGTTTAAACATTTGACCGCTGCCGTGTCCCGCGACGTAGATCTCACCGCGCGAATTCTCTCCAAATGAAGAAATAAGCTCGGCGGTATCTAATAAAGCTGTATTTGTGCCCCCGGAAAGACGAAAGATCTCGCCCGTACAATAGTCAGCGAAAATGTAGTCTCCGATCAATACAGTGTTGAGAGTTCCGCGATAGACATAGCCGCCGGTAACGGAGCATCGGGGTGAAGGCGCGGCGCTTGAATAGTCGAGCACGGGCGGAACATAGTTCGCGGGGGGCGGGACGCAGGAATCTAACCCCGTACAGGAATTTCCCTCGAAGATCCGCCAGCCAAAGTTTTTTCCCGGAGAGGACGCGTCAATTGCCAACCGATTTATTTCCTCTCGACTGCCTTGTCCCACGTCTCCGATCCATAAATCACCAGTGGTCCGATCAAACGAGAATCTCCACGGATTTCGGAGCCCGAGCAAGAAAACCTCATCGCGTCCATCGGTGTCGGAGTACGGGTTTGTCGCAGGAATTCCGTGATATGGCGGCACATCCACGTTCTGATCAACATCGATCCGAAGCATTTTTCCCAGAATGCTTTGAATATTCTGCGCATTGTTGTCCGGGTCGTTCCCCGAACCACCATCGCCTTTTGCTATGTATAAGTTTCCATCCGGTCCAAAGGCGATCATTCCCCCGTTGTGATTGCTGAATCGCTGAGGTATGCGAAGCAGCAGCTTTGCAGAAAGTTGGTCTACGACATTTCGATTTGACGATAAATTGTAGCGGACTACGAGGTTCTCGCCAGATGCCGGATCTGTGCCGTCGGGGAGAACATTTCCGTTCGAGGTGAAATGAACGAAGACGAAAGGGGTCACAGGATGATTCGGATGGAATGCAAACCCTAGCAATCCTTGTTCGCCCGGCGACGTAACTAGGTCGGTAATATTTAAGAAGGGTGTAGGAAGCACTCCGCCACCGTAGAATATTCTTACGGTCCCTGGCTGCTCAACAATAAAAATGCGGTCATCACGGACGTGGGTTATTAACACCGGCCGCGAGAAGCCGCCAATAACCGTTTGAAGCTGGACCTGCGAAAGAGATTCAGTTGAGGAAAACCAAAATAAGAATGCGGTTGCGAGTAGGGCGGCCCGAAGTATCCGATAATCGACTTCCTTCATATCACCTCTGGATGCCCGGGGTAAGGATGTCTTGGAATTTAACTACAACTTATTTTGAACTTGGAAGAAGCTGATAGTTACCCATCTCTCGATTGTAAGCGTCGAGCTGGCCCACCTCATCCGCTGTAGCGTCGAGCATCTGCTTGGTCATCGCGATCGAATCGGAAAGCTGTTCAAAATCAAGCAGTGAGAATTTCTCAGGCGTGGACATCGTGACGATCTCATCGTTCAGATAACTAAAAAAATTCTCGATAGATTGAAGCTGGCCTTCCACCAGTTTTACACTGCGCTCTATTTCATCGAAGGATGCAACGCGACGTTTGAGTATTTCAACGTTCGTTTGCTGGATGCGTTTCGTCTTTTCGTCCGAAGCGCTTTCAGCAGCACGATAGGCCTGCGAAAGCTGGTTATGAACAGCCTGGCGGTTTATGGATTTCAAGTGCTGCTTTCTGCGCCGATAAACGTCAAGCAGATCGACGAAGTCCTCCCAGCGTTGATCCAGCGTCCGAAGATTCGATGGGAGGCTCGCCGCTCCCGTAAATTTCTTGTAATTGTCCTGGATCTTTTCCTTAAGCCAACGGAGATACTCTACCGCCTCGCGTTCACGGGGGGTGAACGTCTTCACGAGCTTTTCGCGGGCGTCCTTACTCGCTTTCAGCAGCCGCTGTTTTTCGCGTTTTTGAACGAGTTGGCGATACCAGGGCAGATTCGGCACGACCAT
>DATFEW010000138.1:0-9428 GCA_035250805.1 Pyrinomonadaceae bacterium | reverse complement strand
GTCGCATATGTACTTGGCAGAGAAAGAAGATCTCGCGAGATGGCTGAAAAACTCTGAGTTCTCGTCCGATTCCTACAAAAACAAACGCGGTCACGCGCTATTGATCGGAGGTTCCGAGAACTATTCCGGAGCGGCTGTTTTGGCTGGGAATGCAGCGATGCGGTCAGGCGTTGGGCTGGTGACGATCGGCGTGCCGAGGTCGTCGAAGGATGCTGTCGCTTGCCGCCTCGTGCCCGAAGTGATGGTGCGGCCATTGGCGGAAACAGATTCCGGAGCGGTTTCGGAAGAAGCGATCGAGGAGATACAGAAATTCTCAAAGAATGTCGATGCAATTGCGATCGGCAGTGGGCTATCTGCTAACGACGAATCAACGGCCAAATTCGTCCGGCATTTTGTCGAAAACCGTCGGATGCCGATGATCCTGGATGCTGACGCGCTCACGATGCTCTCGCCATTCGAGACACGCGTCAATGGCGCGCGTGTCAGTAGCCCGCACGTAAGTAAGGGCTCCAGTAACGACGAGGCATCGAATGATAACGAGGCCGAGGAACCACCCCTTATTCTGACTCCTCACGAAGGCGAATTTCTGAAAATGCTCGGCACCAAGGACAAAGAAGCGATCAAAGACCGCGTGGCGGCCGTTCGCGAGTTTTCACAGAAGCACAACGTTATCCTCGTACTAAAAGGTGAGCGTGCATTGATCGGCGACCCTAGTGGCAAGGTTGTCGTAAATCCGACCGGCAACTCAGGGCTTGGAAAAGCCGGAAACGGCGACACGCTAACCGGGATCCTCACCGGGTTCGTTGCACAGGCTGCACAGTTGAATATCGACATCTTTGAAACCGTCGTGGCTGCGGTTTACATCGCCGGGATGGCGGGAGATATCGCCGAGAAGAAATACGGAAAACGCGTGATGACGGCCTCGGATGTGCGCGAATGCCTAACAGAAGCCTTTGAGCACCTGGGAAGTTAGAATACCAGCTTACAGCTATCATCTATCAGCTAATTGGAACCGTCCTAATGTCCGAAACAATTCTCTGCAAAACTCACGAAGATAGTTTTCAACTCGGTGAAAAAATCGGCATTGGGTTGCAATCGGGCGACATCGTTCTGCTTCGCGGCGAACTTGGAGCGGGGAAGACGGTTCTGACAAAGGGAATATTGAATGCGCTTGGGTTCGATCCCGCCGATGTCACCAGCCCGAGTTTTGCACTCGTTAATCTATACCCGACGGCCAAGTTCGACGTATACCACATTGATCTATGGCGTGTGGGAAAGGGAAGCGACGCCGCGTTTGAGGTCGGGCTCGATGATATCGCGGCTAGCGGGAATTCCGCGGTCATCATCGAGTGGGCAGAACGGTTAGGCGATCATCGATTAGATGGGCGTGTGATCGATGTTTCGATTGAAATACAGGATGACGATTCTCGTGTTATCGAGATCGTTCAACGAGGCGCTGTCGTTGTATGAAGACTCAAGCCATCTTGGGAATGATGATCGCCGCAGCGAGTATCGGCTGCGGCGGCCGCGCCGAGACGGCTTCGAATACTGCGGCTATCGCGAGCGATCCCAGGGTCAACGCACTAAACAGACAAAAAAGCGCCATCGAACGGTTCTACAAACCAATGAAGGTCGAGGAAGGCGACTGGCTCGAGAACCAAAAAGAACTCGGAGAAACCTTTGAGGAATACGTCGCGTCGAACCCGACTCTTCCAACCGAAGAACGAAAGACTATCTACATTCAGCCTATCGGGACCGTCACGACAGCGCAGCGGAACGCAATCCGTCTTACAGCAGAATACATGCGTGCTTTCTATAACTTGCCCGTAAAACTTAACGCTGGCCGGTCCCTCGGAAACGTTCCGAAGGGTAAGCAAAGGCGGATCGAATACAAGAATAATTTGCAGATCCGGACAAGCTATTTTCTCGACGACGTCCTTACTAAGCTCTTACCGGATGATGCTGCGGCATTGATCGCGTTCACCAATTACGATCTGTATCCGGAGGATACGTGGGCTTATGTCTTCGGCCAGGCGTCATTGGATAAGCGGGTCGGCGTCTGGTCGCTTTATCGCCTATCAGACCTGGCCCTGGAAAAGGACAACACCGCCGATCGGTTGCTGACCCGGACGCTGAAGATCGCGATGCACGAGACGGGGCATATGTTCTCAATGAAGCACTGCACCAAATATGAATGCCTTATGTCTGGTACGAACCATATTGCCGAGACCGATCGTCGTCCCCTGGATGGTTGCCCGGAATGCATGGCAAAGGTCGCTTGGGCGATGAAGTACGATCCGGTTGAACGTTACAACAACCTTGCGGCCTTTTGGCGCAGGAGCGGGAATCGTAATGAGGAAAAACGGATGGTGGAAATGGCGAACGCTATACGTAATTCGGGCGTATGATCAGCATGAGATTCCGGACGATCGATATCCTATTTGCTCTAACTGTCGCTGCGGCAACGTGCATCATCCTCGCGCAAACAATGTACACTTCGACCGAGCTAACAAACCCGCGGATCGTCATTAAAAAGAAGGCACGCACGCTTGAAGTTTTCGAAGGTAAAAAACTCGTCAGGAGGATGAAGACAGCTTTGGGTTTCGCACCGGTCGGCGATAAAGAGATCGAGGGCGACGGAAAGACGCCGGAGGGTGAGTTCTACGTGTTTGTGAAAAATCCCGAAAGCCGTTTTCACCGCTCGCTTGGGTTGAGCTACCCGTCGAAACCGGATGCGAAACGAGGCCTTCAGGCGAAGCTGATCACTAAGGAAGAGTTCGACGCGATCAACAAATCGATCGACGAACGGAGTATGCCGCCCCAGAAAACAGCCCTCGGCGGCGAGATATACATCCACGGCGGCGGGACGGAGAGCGACTGGACTGACGGCTGCATAGCCCTCAAAAATGAGGACATTACAGAGCTTTTCGCCCTCATACCTCAAGGGGCGGAGGTAACGATCGTCCCCTGATTTGGCTACTTTCCGAAAATTCGACTAAACTCGACCGGTAAATTAGTTTAAAAAGTATTCCGCAAGCTTGCGGCGGTGGTTTATACTCTAGGCTACCCCTGACGGAGCTGCATGGAACATACGCTCGTGAGAAAGACCACTGAAGCGGCCGCAGAGGTATCCTCGAATGGGGACTTTGAAGGCCCGCGATACTTTAACCGCGAACTGAGCTGGCTCGAATTTAATCGGCGCGTACTTGATGAAGCGATGGACGAGAACGTGCCCCTGCTTGAGCGCCTTAAGTTCCTTTCCATATTTTCCACGAATCTTGATGAGTTCTTTATGATCCGTGTTTCCGGTATTAAGGAACAGATCGAGGAGGACGTGCGCGAACTTTCTCCCGACGGGCTTTCCGCCGTTGAGCAGTTACGCGAGATATGCAGGCGCTTGCGGCCGATATTGAAAAAGCAAGCAGCGTATTTGAATGACGTCGTTCTCCCCGACCTTTCCAATGAGGGCATCACGATCGAGCCTTATCAGTCACTGACCGCCAAAGATAAGAAGAAGCTGGACAAATACTTTCGTGACAATCTTTTTCCGATATTGACGCCGCAATCGGTAGACTCGAGCCATCCGTTTCCGTACATATCGAACCTTAGCCTGAATCTCGGCCTGTTTATCGAACCCAATAGACAGCAAACTCAAAAAAATCTAAGGCACTTGTTCCGACAGAAGCGCTTCGCACGTATCAAGCTGCCGCCATCGGTTCCTCGATTGATACCGATCAGCGAAAAAAAGGGCAGGTATACGCTACTTGAAGAAGTGATCGCCGCTAATGCGCACGAATTGTTCCCGAATATGAAGACAGGGAACGGGTTCCTCTTTCGCGTTACGCGCGATGCCGACATCGAGCTTCGTGAAGACGAGGCGGGCGATCTGCTACGAACGCTCGAGCGCGAGCTCCAACGACGACGCTTTCGCTTTCCCGTACGGCTTGAGGTATCCGCTCAAATGCCGGACAAGATGCTAAAGGTCTTGACGAGCGGCATTGGGCTGTCCGAACAGGATGTATACAGAATCGATGGGTTCCTGGATATCCCTGATCTGATGCAGCTTTACGATCTCGACCGGCCTGAGCTAAAAGACGACCCGATCCCGGTGGTCCATCCTTCCGTGCTGACAGAAAAGAAAACGATCTTCGACGTTCTGAGAAAGCATGATGTGCTGCTTCATCATCCGTATATGTCCTTTGGTGCGGTAACCGATCTTATCTCGGAGGCAGCCGAAGATCCGGACGTTCAGGCGATAAAAATATGTCTGTACCGTACGGGTAAAGATTCGCCCGTCGTCCGTTCGCTGATCAGGGCGAGTGAACGAGGAAAGCAGGTCACGGCTCTTGTCGAGCTGAAGGCTCGATTCGATGAGGAAAAGAATATCGAATGGGCGAGAGCGCTTGAAAACGAAGGCGTTCATGTGGTTTATGGCATCAGCAGCCTGAAAACACACTCGAAGGTGCTGCTCATCGTGCGCCGGGAAAAAGAAAAACTTGTGCGATATGTGCACATCGCCACGGGAAACTACAATCCGTTGACATCGAGACAATATACCGATCTTGGCGTTCTTACATCGGACGAGGAAATAGGCGCTGATGCGACAAGCCTATTTAATTTCCTTACCGGATATTCGCAGCAAGACGAATATAGCCGGCTCATAGTTGCTCCGCTCAATCTCCGTGAACGACTCACTACGTTGATAGACCGCGAGATCGCGAATAGCTCTAAGGGCGGCGGAAAGATAATTCTAAAGGTCAATAGCCTTACCGATGTTGAATTGATCGACAAACTGTACGAGGCATCACAGGCCGGTGTATCGATCGATCTCATCGTGCGGGGTACTTGCTCCCTTCGGCCGGGGGTGAAAGGTCTTTCGGAAAATATTCGTGTGCGGTCGGTGTTGGGCCGTTTCCTGGAACACAGCCGGGTATTTTATTTTGGGAACGGCGGAACCGAGGAGGAAAGCGAAATATACATCAGCAGTGCCGATTGGATGCAACGAAATTTGGACCGGCGTGTTGAAGTTACGCTTCCTATCGTGGATCCGGCGATCAAGACTTATATTCGGGAAACGTTTCTGGATGCCTACCTGCGCGACAACGTAAACGCGCGCATCCTGAAATCCGACGGTACCTACAGAACGGTCTCAGCGGGAAACGCGAAACCGGTAAACTCGCAATCTGCCTTTGTAGGCGACGACGTGCCCTATTAGGCTGTCGCCTTTCGTTCGAAGCGAGCCTCAGCAAACTCACCGTTCATTTTTCCGTATTTCACGGTCAGCCGGGGATAACCTCGGGGTTCCCTCTCCACTTCTTTCAAACCAAGGGCTTTTTCAGCCTTCTCGATCGCCTCGACAGTTCCTTCGATCTCCATATAAAGGCCAAAAGGAAGTTCGTCAACCACGACCTCAACGTCGCCGAAGTGCCAGTATTTTCTGCGTTTCTCGTAGACCGCGGTCAATTTATAGCCGAGGCGTTCGATGATGTTTTCGGTTGCCTCAACGTCGGACACAGTCGTTTCAAATTCGATCTTTTGCTTGGCTCCAGATTCGCTTTTGATCTTTTCCTTATAGGTGAGAACCGTAAAATCGCCGATTTTCCGAAGCCTTAAGGTCGCGCCGCGCTCGTCCATCTGACCGCCACGGTGCTGGTAATTGACCTCAAAGACCTCTTTGTTAAATTCCGCCCCTAGCGAGACGAGTTTGGACGTTATTTCCTCAAGCCGTTTTTGGCCGAGGTGGTATTTTCTTTCAGTTTCGATGGCCATTTTTTGGAGAAGGAAAGTGTCGGCAACAAGTGTAAGGAATAAACACGTGTGGGGCAAACGAGATGCCAACTTGACGGAAGTCCTAGCTTATCGGATACTTGACAAAAAGGTCAGGATTCAACCCGGCCTGCGATATTATATTTGAGGTGACCTATTAAATGCCATATCCAGAGATAATGATCCACCCGATGCGTGCCGAGCTTGCGCAGCTTGGCATCGAGGAAACGAAAACCACCGAGGCGGTGGAAGATGCAGTTAAGAATACCGACGGCACATTGATGGTCGTCGTAAATTCGGTTTGCGGATGCGCCGCTGGCGGCGTACGTCCGGGCATCGCCATGGCGCTCCAAAATTCCGAGGCGAAGCCTGACCGTGCGATCACGGTGTTCGCAGGCGCTGATATTGATGCTACGGACACCGCACGTGAGTATTTTACCGGATTCGCTCCGTCGTCGCCCTCGATCGGATTCCTAAGAGGCGGAAAGCTAGTAAAAATGTTCGAGCGTCGGGACCTTGAAGGCCGTCACCCCGCGGTGATCGCCGAGGCCCTGGTCGAGGCGTTTAACGAAACCTGCGGCGCGCCAAAGGCGACCACGGTTTAGATCGCGTTTGTTTTCTCCTTCCTGAGGCGGTTTAGCCGCCTCTTTTTATTGCACTTGCGGGCCCTGAAAAACTCATTGCTTTCCGAAAGACCGAGACGCTAAAATATTTAATAGGCTCACTTCCGGCCGGTCCGGCTTCCCCATGTCTATAAATCAACGAAAACACATTAGATTCTCCCTGGATATTCCCGCGACGATCGTAAACAAGTACGGCGAGCGGAAGGACACGGTGCTTCAGCAGGTCAGCATCGGAGGCTGTTTCACAGACTGGGAAGACAACATCTTCGCGGGCGATGAGTTTCGGCTTGAGATCGAACTACCCAACAAGAACCGTCTGCCGCTAGCATGCAAGGCGATCTATCGATTTGAAGACACGGGTATCGGCATTTCCTTCACCGATATTTGCCAGTTTGAACAGGAGCTTATTTCAAGCATCATAGCGAACCGCATGGAGCAGGAAGGGATCCCCGGTGAGGTCGATCCGTTTGCGGTGCCGGCACGCAGTATCGAGGACGACCCCACGGTCATTATTTCAGATCCTCGCCACCATGCAGTTTTGGAACCGATGACGTCCGGAGAAGGGATCGACGCCGTCAGCTAGCCGTGGCAGCGATTTGTTGAAACGAAGCCGATCGAAGCTCATCAACCGACATACCCAACAACGCCTTTATTTCCCTGGAATCAAACGCACCACAGTCGACACCGCGTCGAAAGAAATTTAGGATACCCTCCACCGAGGCCGCGTCGTCAAAAGTATTTCCAGTGAGCGTCGCTTGCGTCGCTTTTGCCGCGAAATCCTTAAACCTCCCGGCCATCGAGTCGCTTTCCGCGAGAAAGAATGCGTACGCAGCAGCATACCGTGCCGGTAGCTGGTTCGGGTGCAGGTCCCAGCTTTGGTAAAAGCCATTTCTCATTGAGGTGGTCACATTGGCAAAATGCTCCCGCCAAGCTTCGTGTATCGAGCGACGATTTTCTTCCCGTTGTATCTTATTAAGCCGTCCTTTCTTATGAATTGCCACTGGGAGTCGTGTCGTGACGGAATCTGAAAGACGAATGCCGAGGGGAGCGAGATTTGCGAGCATTAACTGACGCGCGAGATTACACGCCGGATGATGCAAACCCTGATGTGTCGAAACGATCCCCAACACCGAGGTAAGATCGAACGCTCCAAAATGTGCCGAAGAGCACCGGCCACCTGCTTTTTGGACAAGTTTCTTCAAAACGACCTTGCCTTTGTTGTCGAATAACGCCAAGGGCGACTCGATCATTAATTCAACGCCGATCGACCCGTTCTTCAGCCCATTTCGCTTTTCGAAGCGTTTCAGCCGGTCGCAAAGCTCACGGACTTGCTTCTTGTCCGTTATTTTGGGGAGCGTTATGACAAAATTATCCGGCATCGTTCCTCCGGTTTTTTCCGTCAACGTTTTGAGAAATAGATCGAGGGTCCTTTGTCCGCGGGCCGCAGTTTCCTTATTAAGCGATTTAATGCGAACGCCGCAAGATAGCGTGATCGTACCGTTTCGAAAAGCCGACGCCAGTTCCGTTGCAGAACGAAGTGCGTCTCTATCTTCCTCGTCATCCGTTCGAAAACCATATCCGTCTTCGAAGTCGATTCGAAAGTCCTCGACCGGTTCTCGTTCAAGCTTGGCCAACATCTTGTGATGAACGAGCCACGCGAACCAGGCCGGATGGTTCTCGGCCTTCGCTTTCGAATGGTTCCTCACGATATGCTTTTCGAGCTTTGCGACCGCCTCTGGGAGTTCAGGGAGCGTTTCTGAGCCCGGCAAACAACAAGACTTTGCAAATTCAACGAAGTTCGGGGCAAACGTTTGAAGAGTCGCGAGCGCAATTTCGCCCAGCTTTTTGGGCGTGTTCGCGGAGTATCGATCGGCCCCGCCGTAGACAACATGTACGGGGGCACGTGACAAAACCGATGCTTCCGAAATCGTCTGGCTCATGATGATACCTACGAGAACATTTGATCGATCGCTTCGTTGAGGGTTTTCACACCGATGACCTGCATTCCGAAAAGCTTTTCGAGGCCTTTCCGGTTAGATTCCGGAACGAGGAGTTTCTTAAATCCGAGTGTCTGGGCCTCGCGGGCGCGTGGCTGCGCCTGGAGAACACCGCGGACCTCGCCTGTTAAGCCGACCTCGCCAAAAACGGCTGTTTCCGGATCGATCGCCAGATTGCGAAAGCTCGAGGCGATGGCGGCGATCACCCCCAGGTCCGCGGCCGGTTCGTCTATCTCAATCCCGCCGGCAACGTTGACGAACACATCGTCCGAGGAAAGCTGAAACCCGAGGCGCTTTTCCATTACGGCAATAAGGAGCGACATTCGGTTTTGGTCAAAGCCCTGTGCCATTCGGCGGCCGGATCCGAATTTCGTGCTGCTGACGAGAGCCTGTATCTCGACCAGCATCGGCCTCGTGCCTTCCATGCAAACCGTGACAACGGAGCCGCTTGCACCTTCGGGTCGCTCCTGAAGGAACAATTCGGAAGGATTTCCAACCGGAACCAGCCCCGTGTTCGTCATCTCGAAAACACCGATCTCGTTGGCGGCGCCAAAGCGATTCTTTGTTGCACGAATTATCCTGTGGTTGTGATGCCGGTCGCCTTCAAAATAAAGAACCGTGTCGACGATATGTTCTAAAGTTCGCGGGCCGGCGATCGAACCTTCCTTCGTGACGTGTCCGGTCAGAAAAACGGGTGTTGCGGTTTGTTTTGCCAACATCATGAATTGCCCCGCGACCTCACGTACCTGCGAGACGCTTCCTGGCGCGGAATCTATAGTTTGACTGAATACGGTTTGGATGGAATCAACGATCACCAACGCCGGCCGCAGTCTCCCGATCTCACTCAGAATCGTTTGCAGATTTGTTTCCGGCAAGAGAAACAGTTGCTCCGCTCTGATGCCCAATCGCTCGCCACGCATCTTGATCTGCCGTTCAGACTCTTCGCCGGAAACATAAAGCAATTTGTTTCCGTTCGCGGCAAGCCGATCAGCCATTTGAAGCACGATGGTCGATTTTCCGATGCCCGGTTCGCCGCCGATAA
>DATFEW010000134.1:0-21256 GCA_035250805.1 Pyrinomonadaceae bacterium | reverse complement strand
AAACTGCAGCCGTCATAACGATCAGCAGCAACGGGACTGAGATGGAATAAATGGAAGATGGTTCGGCCGAACTGGAGCGGAAGTAAAATGGCTTGACGAGATCGAGTGCGAAGGTAGCGATCGATGATAAGCCGGCCGCTCCACCCAACTGATGTTTTGGCTCAGTGCCGAACCGCTCGCTGCAGCTTGCGAAACAAAGTAGAGCCAGGGGAGAAACGTCGCAAACAGGACCCCCGTCATCACCCCGATGCTACGCCATTTGGCCCGTTGAAAAATCAGGATCGCAGCGACCTCGGCGGCCACAATTAGCCAGCCGTAGTAATGAGTGTAAACAAGAAAAACGTTTACGATCGTCAAGGCGACCAATCCCTTTCCGCTATTGAGATATCTCGCTAACAGCCAGATCGAAAAGAGCGATAGGCACATCAACAGGGTGTACATCCGGACGAACTGCGCCCATTTGATCATTGGTCCGTTCACGGCGAGGAGAAACAGGGCGAGTGCGATGGTCCGCTTGGACAGTTTGAGTTCCCTGCCCAACAAAAAGAAAGGTATAAGAGCGATGACTGAAAATAAGAGGGGAAAAAGGCGAAGCCATAGAAGGCTTTCACCGCCGACAGCTATCCAGGCCTTCAAGATCATGTAGAACAACGGCGGGTGGATCAAATCCAACGCAACGAACCATGAAAGCGAATTCCACGAGTGCTCGGCGGCGTGAACACTGAATAGTTCGTCAAACCAAAGACACGAATCCGTTAGACGCCAAAGCCGAGCGGCGACATACAAAACGCAGACAGCGGCCATGACAAATGCCTGGATTCGTCGATCTTCAAACATGGAAGCCAATTATTACTTATTTTCTAATCCGATGCGGGTTGGGCAGAAGCAGTTACACCGTCGCATAGCCGGCCATCTATACTTGTATAGTAAAGTTGGACTTCCTTAAAGGAGTCGGTTTCGCGGCAATATGAAAGGCACCGATCGAAGGGCTTCGAATATATGTGGATGCTGACGGCACGCTCGTCAAAAATGTTCAGGATCTGATGGATCGGTTCCTCAAGTTCGACCTTAGCGGCGAGGCAGTCTGAAAGCTCGAAAACGTCCGTCTCGCGGAGCTTGCAATAACCGGTTTCTTCGTCTATCGCCTCAATAGCAAAATTCTGGCCCCTGAGGCTGCCGACCGGTACTGTCATCCAACAGTTTTGGCCGGAGTGGTTGTGGATTCGCGATGCCTGCCCGGGCTCCCAACAAACCGCCATCATTTCAAATCGCTCGTCCTTGTAGACAAGATTTCGGGTATAAAAGCCATCGTTCCAGAAAAGATACTTCTGTGCAGAGTCGACTTCGATCGGATTCGCCGAAAGAAACGAATACACGGTATCAGAGGTAAATTCGCGATCGGGAATTCCACACAATGCAGTTACTAGTTGGTCGAGATCTACCTTTTTCATAAGGTCAAGCCAGTAATTTTGTTTCGATTTCGCATGAAAAGTCAATTCCATCCGGAGCCAATTTTGCTTAGCCCAAAGTTCTTGCATATACTAGGGTGTTTTACGAGTTACGCGATCTGAAGGCGTTTCGGAGGACCTGAATCTTGGCAAAGACTGCCACAAAACAAAAACCCGCGGCAAATTTGAAAAAAGTGCCATCGAAAAGCGGTGATTCAAACGGTAGCGATGATTTTGCCATTGTCGAACTCGCCCACCGTGAGTACCTTGACCGCCGCAAGTCGCAGCTTGAGTCCATCAAGAAAACCGACAAAAAGCTCCTCCGGGCGATGCTATATCAAATGGTGCTCGGCCGTCGTTTCGAAGAAAAGTGTGCCGAGGTTTACCGTATGGGCAAGATCGGCGGGTTTTGTCATCTGTATATCGGCCAGGAAGGGATCGCGGTCGGTTCTATGATGGCGCTTGAACCAAGCGATATGGTGATCACAGCCTATCGCGACCACGTCCAGGCGATGGTCAAAGGTATGAGTCCCGAATCTGTTATGGCTGAGCTCTACGGTAAGATTGGCGGCTGCGTGAAGGGCAAGGGCGGTTCGATGCATATGTTCTCGAAAGAGCTTGAATTCTACGGGGGCCACGGCATTGTCGGCGGCCAGATCGGCGTTGGTACCGGGATGGCGTACGCGGCCAAGTACAAAGGTACCGGCCAGGTCACCATCTGCTTCTTCGGCGAGGCCGCGGTAAATCAGGGCATATTTCATGAATCCCTCAACATGGCGCAGCTGTGGAAGCTGCCAATAATCTATATTTGCGAAAATAATCAGTACGGCATGGGGACGTCACAGGACCGCGCGATGAGCACGCGGAATATCGCCCAGAAAGCGGACGCGTTTGAAATGGCCAACGAATTTGTCGATGGTATGGACGTAATGGCGGTGCGTGACGCGACGCTGCGAGCTATCGATAGAGCAAGAAACGAAAGCTCGCCAACACTGCTCGAGGTTCGAGCTTATCGGTACATGGGGCATTCGATGTCCGATCCGGGAAATTACCGTACCCGAGAGGAGATAGCTAAATATCAGGAGCGTGATCCGATAGTTTTGTTCAAAGACAGTCTGAAAGAAGCGGGAGTGCTAAGCGATAAGGACTTTGAAAAGATCGAGTTTGAGGCTGCTGATGCGGTGGAGCTGGCGATCAAGTTTGCGGATGAAAGTCCTTTCCCCCCGGAAAGCGAATTGTTGACCGATGTTCTGGTCTGATCGACAACATGAACCTCGGTTTTAGTAAAACTCTGGCGATCATTTTCGGAACCGCTCTGCCATTATTGGGTATTGTTCGAAACTTTACTACGCAAGCCGATGCGGCTGTTTTTTTTGTTGACCTGATCGCTGGAGCGTTTTTGTTGGTCGGAGCGTGGCGGGTTGGTGTGGCTTCGCATAGCGGCCAAAGGTATTTAGCGGCCGCTTGGGGTCTGACCATCGGTTTGTTCTATTCGAGCCTTTACACGCAGATCCAGATGCTGTCGCAACCGGCCCTGGTGGAACCGCCGATCCCGCCGGTATGGGCGCTCGGGGCAACAGGATTTGGGTTGCTGTTGTCGATACTCGGCTTGATCGCCTGTTTGAGGTCGATCAGAAAAAAATAGGTCATTTTTAGATGGGAACACTTACAATACGGGACGCGCTGAACCAGGCGCTTCGCGAAGAGATCATTAGAGACGAAAACGTCTTCATCATGGGTGAAGAGGTCGCCGAGTACGACGGGGCATATAAGGTGACCCGTGGCCTCTGGAAGGAGTTCGGAGACAAGCGCGTTATCGATACCCCGATCACCGAGCTTGGATTTGCAGCGGTCGGTGTCGGAGCTGCAATGGCGGGTTTGCGGCCCGTGATCGAATTTATGACGTGGAATTTTTCGATCCTAGCGTCTGACCAGATCATTAGCCATGCAGCAAAAATGCTGTATATGTCGGGCGGGCAGTTCAGGGTGCCGATCGTTTTTCGGGGGCCTAACGGATCGGCCTATCAGGTCTCTTCGCAGCATTCACATTCGCTCGAGGCGATGTATGCGAATTTTCCGGGTCTGAAGGTAGTCCAGCCTTCAACAGCGGCTGATGCAAAGGGATTGTTAAAGTCTGCTATCCGAGATGACAACCCGGTAGTGTTTTTAGAACAGGAGCGAATGTACGGGCTCAAGGGCGAGGTGCCCGAGGACGAAGATTTCACCATTCCGCTAGGAGTTGCCGATATAAAACGCGAAGGTACTGATTGCACTATTGTTGCGCGTTCTATGACTGTCCCGCTCGCCTTGCAGGCCGCGGATAAGATGCAGCAGGAGTTTGACGTATCGGTCGAGGTTGTCGATCCGCGAACGATCAAGCCGCTGGATGTAGACACGATCATCAATTCGGTGAAAAAAACGAACCGGCTCGTGATCGCCGAGGAATCGCACGCGTTTGCGTCCGTCGGTGCGGAGATCTCGCACACGGTGATGGAGCACGCGTTCGATCATCTTGACGCACCGGTAAAACGGATCTCGACCGCTGAGGCCCCGATGCCATACGCCAAGAATCTCGAAGCGTTGGCTTTGCCCGATGTGGACAAGATCGTCGCGGCAGTGAAGGAGGTTTGTTACCTATGAGTCGCTTGATAAGCACGGGGAAAGGAATGGCGTTGATCTGTGGAACGTTCGTGTTGATAACTGGAACTGTACCCGTCTTCGCCGACCAGGCGGCCTGGGTTTCGCGAAGTGAGGCTGTGAGCGCTTTGGAGATACTCGCAAAGTACGAAAGGATCAGACACTACTGCGCTCCTTGTGGCGACAAGGAAGCGACCGAAGAGGCTATCGAGAGCATTGGGCTCTTCAAGGCGAAGGATGGAAGCTTTTGGGAGATCCGAGTAAACGGAAAAGGCGTGGACCTCGCCTATGTATACTTCGAAAAGAAAAAGGGTAAGTGGATCAACACAGCGTTGGAAGCGAAGATTGACGTTTCGGATGTTCCAAAGGAGCTTTCTGCTGCTCTGCCCGCAACCGCCCACTGAATGAATTCTTATGGCTGAAAAATTCTTAATGCCGAAGCTTTCGCCCACCATGGAAGAGGGCCAGATATCCCGTTGGGTTAAGAACGAGGGCGATACGTTTGAAGCGAACGAAACTTTGGCCGAGGTCGATACGGACAAGGCCACGATGGAAATGACAGCGCTGACAGGCGGCACGCTCTTGAAGATCTTGAAGGGCGAGGGCGAAACAGCCGCTCTCGGCGAAGCGATCGCGATCACGGGCAATAAGGGCGAGGACATTTCCGCACTCATAAAGGAAGTTTCGGCCAACGGGAAAAAGTCAGAACCGCCTGCGAAGAAAGCTGAAGAAACACCAAAGGCTGAAACACGAGCGGTAGCGAGTGTGCCGGCGGCAACTCCCGGTATCACCACAGCGCCAGTTTCAACACGGACGGAGACGCAGCCAGAACAGACCAACGGACGGATGATTGTCTCGCCGATCGCTGCACGGATGGCCGCGGACAACGGCATCGATCTTCGTTCTGTGTCCGGCACGGGTCCGAACGGGCGAATCATCAAACGCGATATTGAAGCTGCGATGGCTGAAGGTACGCGACCATCGGCGCGTGCGTTCACACCGTCGACGGTTGTCGGCGCATCTCCGTTCCGGGATGAGAATACGTCAAAGATGCGGCAGGTCATTGCCAGCCGCCTGGCGGAATCGATCGGTCCGGTCCCGACGTTCTATCTCACTGTGGAGATCGAGATGGACAATGCGCTTGCTGTTCGCAAGCAGATCAATGCGAACCTCTCAGACGAAGAAAAGATCAGCGTCAATGACATCATTGTGAAAGCCGCGGCGATGTCTTTGTTGAAGCACGAATGGGTGAATGCCTCGTACCAGGACAAGACCGTACGCTTCTATGAGCAGGCAGATATAGGCGTCGCCGTAGCGATTGACGAAGGCCTGATCACGCCCGTAGTGCGGGGTGCAAATTTAAAAGGACTCGCCGAGATTTCCGCCGAGATAAAAGCGCTCGCTGAAAAGGCAAGGGCCAAGAAGCTCCAACCCGAGGAATACACGGGCGCCACGTTCTCGATCAGCAATCTCGGGATGATGGGAATAAAGGAATTTACCGCGATCATTAACCCGCCAGAGGCTGCCATCATCGCTATCGGCGGTGCGAATCCGACACCGGTAGTCCGAGATGGCAACGTCGTCGTCCGGTCCATAATGAGTGTCACGATGTCCTGCGACCACCGCGCCGTCGACGGCGCCACGGGCGCTAAGTTTTTACAGACCTTCAAACAGATGCTCGAACAACCGGCAATGATGCTGGTGTAAGTTGTTACGTTCTGAGTTTTAGCCTCGCGAAATAGGTTTACCTCCGCGAAAGTCCTTTCGTGTATTTTGCGGGCGATCCTTTTTTGAACGAAAAAACCGCAAAATCTGGGTATTCACCTATTGCAGCCTTGCTCTGCGTGCAGGCTCTTTTCGGGTCCCTGCCGGTCATCGCAAAGGTCGTTCTCGCTGTGATGCCGGCGGTTTCGCTTGTCGGGTTTCGCGTTTCTATTACGGCAGTCGCGCTGATCATAGTGCAGGCCTTCCGCAAGCGGCTATGGCTGCATGATCGGTCTGACTATTGGCGGCTTGGCATCTTGAGTCTCTTCGGAGTAACGCTAAACCAACTTCTTTTTATTGGTGGATTATCGCGAACGAAAGCGTCGAATACTTCCCTGCTTGCTGTAACGATCCCGATTTTCACACTTGCCGTCAGTGCAATTCTCGGTACAGAGAAACTAACGCTCGCGAAACTCGGCAGCATAGCATTAGCTGGTGTCGGCGTCATTCTTCTGATCGACCCGCGAAACGCGTCTTTCTCATCGCAAACAACCCAGGGCGACATGATGATAATCCTTAATTCACTGTCTTTCGGGATCTATGTGGCTACTTCTAAAGACGTAATAACCAGGAATGGAGCATTTCGCTCGATGATGTGGGTGTTCGTCTTTTCGAGTCTTGTATGCCTTCCGCTAGGGATCGTTTCCCTTTCGACCGTCGATGCCGCGGCGTTCGACTCAACGATCTGGTGGCTGATCCTATACATTGCTCTTGGAGCGACCGCTGTACCGTATTTGCTGAATGCATTCGCGATCTCCAAAGTAAGCCCGTCAGTGGTGGCGGTTTTCATTTACTTGCAGCCCCTTATTGGTTTCGTGCTGGCATCCATTTTTCTGAACGAAGTTCTTGATCTACGGTTTGTCGTCGCCGCATTCTTGGTCTTCGCCGGCGTTTACCTTACAACGCGTCAGTCGTCCGCGACAGCTGCCGAGTTCGAACAAGCAGGTCAGAAAACTTAGTGCATATCTTATGGGGGAACAACCCTTTCCGGTTCAAGTGAAACATATAGATGCGTTTCTCGTAAAACAGAACATCTAAATCAAAATCATGCCAACCCAGATCACACAGAGGGAAGAGAACGGCCGCACGTATCTGCACATCGAAGGCGAAATGCTGCTGGACGACGCTCTCCTGCTTGAAAAGATCGTGGGGACTCTCGAAGTGGAATCCGATAACGTTGTCGCGCTAGATCTCGCCGACCTTGATTTTCTCGATAGCGATTCTGCACAGGTGCTCCGCCGCCTGAAGGATCATGGCCATTGCCATATCGAGGGGATCGAGATCTTTCTCCAGTCCGCGGTGAATGCGGCCGAACGAAACGCCAGGAATCGATCCGCCGATCACACCTAAACTGACTTTTGCACAAAAACGATATAGATTGTAGGGATGAAAGTTCGCGAGATCGCGGAGTTTGTAGGGGGCCGTCTACACGGTGATCCAGAGGTAGAGATCACGTCCGTGGCTGACATTCGCACGGCCGAGGCGGGACAGATGGCGTTCATAGATCGACCCGGGATGTTCCAAAAAACGAGCGCCTCCTGTGTCTTTATCCCCCCGGACCTCGATCCTCCTGGTTCTCTCACATGCATTTCTGTCGACGCGCCAAAACTTGCGTTCTCGCGTGTCGCCGCCATCCTTCACCCGCCTAAGCATCGTAAATCCGAGGTACATAAAAGCGCCATCATAGCCGAAGGCGCTCGTGTCGGCGACGGGGTCTTCATTGGAGCCTATGTTTGCGTCGGCGAAAGATCGCAGATCGGTGATGCAACTCAGGTTCGTGCCGGTGCAAAGATAGGGGACGGCGTTCATGTCGGCAAGGATTGTGTCATCCATCCCAATGTCTCTATCGAGGACGGCTGTACGATCGGCAACGGCGTTATTCTTCACGCTGGTGTTGTCATCGGCGCTGATGGGTTCGGATATGTTCCAGATGAACGCCGCGAGCACGTAAAGTTTCCGCAGATCGGAACTGTCGTAATCGAAGATGGTGTCGAGATAGGGGCGAATAGCTGCGTAGATCGGGGCGCTTTGGGAGAAACCCGTATCGGCGAAGGAACAAAGATCGATAATTTGGTCCAGATCGCACACAATGTACGCATCGGAAAACGCTGTATCATCGCTGCACTCTCCGGCGTCTCCGGCAGTTCGATCCTGGAAGACGACGTCGTTCTGGCGGGACAGGTGGGTGTCTCAGATCATGTCGTCTTGAAACAAGGCACCTGCATCGGTGCAAAATCAGCCGTGTTTCCGCACAAGATCATCCCCGGCGGATTCTGGTGCGGCATTCCCGTCGAGCCAATTCGAGACTATAAACGGAAAACCGTGTTGCTGCGCGGACTCGACCGGTTGTGCGACGACGTGAAAAACCTTCAAAGGAAAGGTTAAGTTCATAGCGTCGAACGTCCGCGCAAGACCGAAGAACATTTCTGAACAGACTGCCGTGAGGCGCTGCCGAAGGGTGCACAGGCGGGTATGCAGATCATTCGTTAGACCTTCCTTTCGATCTGACAAATTCCAGCACTACGTCGCTAGCGCGGAGGCCGCTATTGCCTTGCTGGAGTTGCTCGGTCAACCGCCTCAGCTTCTCCCGCAACTCGATGTTTACTTTCGGTTCCAGCAGACGTCGGAGCTCGTCGGCGAGCGTATCCGCTGTAAATTCATCCTGAATAAGCTCCCTTGCAAGCCGCTTACCCGCGATCAGATTGATGAGTCCTATATGCGGCACATCTACGAACCGCCTGAACAATTGGTAGTCAAACTTCGGCACTTTATAAACTACCACCAGCGGCGTTCCGAGAATTCCGGCCTCCAGCGTCGCTGTACCACTCGCCACTGCGGCAGCGTCCGCCGCGTTCAGTGCGTCGTATGTTTCGCCTTGAACGCACGTCAGATGGGCTGTTAATTCCTTTCCTTGCGTCACAACTTTTTTTTGTGCGGAACTTACTTCATTGACCGACCTGTTGGGTGCGAGGGCAATGACAAATTGGATCGTAGGATCGGTTTCCGCTACTCTCGAAGACGCTTCGAGCATCTCGGGCAAGATCCTTGCTATTTCTTTGCTTCGGCTTCCGGGAAGTAGTGCAATGATCGGAAGGTCAGGGCGCAGGCCGTGCTTCGCACAAAATTCCGATTTTGAGATTGAGGAACCGACCTTTCCGATAAGCGGATTCCCGACTTGTATTACTTTATCGACGCCTTGGGATGCATACCAATCCTTCTCGAAAGGCAAAATAGACACCACGAGATCGACCCAGCGCCGGATCGTTCGGATCCGATACTTCCGCCATGCCCAGATCTGCGGCGAGATATAATAAATGACACGCATTCCCTGTTTCTTGAGCGATCGCGCAAGCTTGAGATTGAACTCTGGGAAATCAACAAGTATCACAGCGTCGGGCTTTCGTTGACGTGCCGCCTCTTTAAGCTTATTCATCACCTTTAGGAACATTGGGACTGATCGGGCGACTGCGGAAATACCGACCACTGAAAGTATATCGGCTTCGACGATAGCTTCCACGCCGGCGGCCCGCATTTTCGGCCCCGCCGAACCGAAAAATGCGGTTTTAGGCTCGATCTCACGTATTTCATTAACGAGATCGGCTGCGTGCGAATCACCAGAGGCTTCCCCGGCTACTATCATAATTACTAGAGGTTTTTTCATTAATAAGCGGGACGTTTCGGACTTGATTCTACAACCAAACCCCTTTTATGCTCATCTATAAGTGCGTATTCTTAATCCTGATAAGTGATCGAATGCCCATTCCTTGCGGAACATCCACTTAACCTCTAGAATGTGTGTTTTGCTGCTTGGCGCCGGTATCTCCGCCTCGTTCGTTGATCGAACCAGCCGTTGCCATCGATTTGGAGGACCTTTATGAAGCTTCGGCATTATTTTTCATTCTTTTTTCTTTTAGTTCTCACATTTTCCGGCACTGCTTCCTCACAGGCCGACCCGGTGATCGCCCAGATCAGCAACTCGACGGGTGAATCATTCGCCGGCAGCATCAGCGGCGATGGACGATTTGTAGTTTTCGAATCGACCGGAAACGTCGCAACGGAAAACCCACGAAACGCGGATGGAAACCCAGAGATCTTTTTGTTCGATTTTGCTCAGCGAAGGATCTTTCAGATCACGGACACGCAGAGCGTCCTCTTTAACACATGCTCTTCCGGAACCGGTGCGAATGTTCGCATCCTGATCGCTAACAAGCGGCCGATGATCAGTACCGACGGCCGTTGGATCGTTTTTAGCTCGAACGCTACCTCATCGACTCCCTCGGCCCCTAATTCTACGAACCCAAGTAATTTTGACGGTAACGACCTCACAGTGCCGGCACCGACTCCGTGTCCTTCGCCGACTCCGACTCCTTCACCGAGTCCGTCGCCATCACCTACGCCAACGCCGTCCCCTTCGCCATCGCCATCACCTAGTCCGAGCCCGTCTCCAACGCCAACGCCGCCGCCGAATCCGCTTTCAAATGACGGCAACATGGAGATGTGGCTCTATCAGATCCCGCCGCACACCACGGAGGATCTTACGACAGGCGATGATGTACTGTTAACAGTCTTGGACGGCGGCGCTTTCATACCTGTGACAAATACGCCGCCCAGCCGATTTCCACTTGCTGGAACAGCGTCGTTCGGGGCTTCTGTCGCGGATGATAATCACGACGCGAGTATCAGCGACGACGGTTCGGTGATCGCCTTTGTTTCGACTCGTGACCTCGTTGCGGGCGGCAACCCGTTTCCGAACGCTGACAATGACGAGATCTTTACGTTCACTCAAGGGGGCGGCGTCCGGCAGGTTACGCGTACGGAGCGGGGACCGATCTGGGATCCTATTTATAATAAGAACCCGACGATCTCGGGTAACGGCTCGCGCGTGGTTTTTGCCAGCACCGGCGACGATCCGATCGACAATCCCGCGAGTGCTACGAATTTCGACACGGGAAGTAATCCTGAAACTAGCCGGAACGAGGAGATCTTCTATGCGAACCTCATCGCAGGTGCGCCTGCAGGCGGGCTCCAGGTGACAACGACTACTCCGACGACCCCGGGGGCACTAGTCAATATCCTTGATCTAGGCAAGCGAATGAGCCGGAACGGCCGATTCATTGCCTTCGATTCGTACGCGGATCTCGCTAACGAACATGCCGGCGCTAATCAAACGTCATTCGCTACATATCTATATGATGCCCAGCCGCCGACCTCATTTAGGCGGATCGGGGCACGCAGCGACGCGGACTCGCAAGCTACGGGGGGCGATGTACAGCGCTTTCCTGGTTTCACGGATTATGACGGGACAGGTGCGCCCTCAACGTTATTGCTCACAACGCGGATGAACATAACCGCTGCTGGCACCGTCCCGACGAATGCGTCGGATGGACTGAACGCTGCCGATTTTCGGCCTGTACAGTTTTACAGTATTCCGCTGCCGCCGGCCAGCGCTACATTTACCCGATTAACAAAATTCCCCCCGGGACAGACGATCTTTCTCCCTCAGTCTCAGGCTCTTCCGAGCAATTCGTTAGACCGGACGGCATTTAATCTGGCGTTGACGGAGATCGGAACAGGCAACCCTGACGGATTTTCAGAAGCATTCTATCTATATCTACCTAACGAACTTACGGAGACGTCGCAGGTAGTAACGTTCTTTACCGGAGCAAGCGCGCTGCCGGTGCATTCTACGTCACCGACGCCGACGCCTTCGCCGGGAGCATCCCCGTCCCCATCACCTTCGCCTTCTCCATCACCTTCACCGACTCCATCGCCGTCGCCGTCGCCCTCACCTTCCGGCACACCGGGGGTAACTCCGGCTTCGGTACTGGGACTTTCGCCCGGGATGCTTGCGACGATCCGGTTCGCATCGGACCAGCCAATTGTGGCTCGGACGGCGACGGGTTCGTTAGACCAGCGTCCGAACTTACCGATGGAGCTTAGCGGAGTCACGATGGCGATCAATGGAGCCACGGTCGGCTTAAAGTCGGTGAGTGATGACGAGATCACCTTTGTTACTCCGCCCGGAATGCCGATCACCAGTCAGGGCGTGAGATACCCCTACGTGGTTAACTATAATGGCGAGGTATTTCGGGGAGAGATCTCATTTGTCTCATCGCGTCCGGATATCTTTACAATACCGCCTACTCCGCCAGGGCCGAATGGCAGAGCAGATGTAAGGAACGTTTCGAACTCGCCGCCGACCTTTGAACCGTTCGAGGTCACAACGAACGGCGCTCCTACTGTCCTTCGGCTGCGAGCAACCGGGATACTCGATCTCACGGCATCACAGTTAGTTGTGCGGATCGGGTCTTTCAATATCTCCGGAGCCGAGATACTTACCGGCGCACGACAGGTCGAACCCGGTGTATACGAGGTCGATTTCCGGCTTGCCCCGCAAATGGCTGGCGCAGGAGACCAGCCGATCATCCTGCAGGGGATCGTTGGTGCGGAGAGTTTCCTATCAAGGCTTGACGACACTGCCCCGAGGGTCCTAATAGCCGGTGGGGGAGCCGCCATGGCTAGTATTTCGGGTAGGGTTTTAAGCCCGACCGGTCGAGGCCTTGCAAATACATCCGTAACTTTGACCGAGCCGTCTGGCGTTCGGCGAATCGTCATCACAACTGCATTCGGACATTATAGTTTTGATAACGTTCCGGTTGGTCAGACTTATGTATTGGGGGTCGTGAACAGACGTTTTGCCTTTTCGACCCAGACTGTACCGGTCGATTCAGACGTAAGCGGGGTTATTTTCACTCCGGAACCGTAAGGTTTAGTGGAAGTTCGCGTAGTTAACGTCGGGCCTTTATAATATAACTACGACGTACGTTGTGTGCTGCTTTGATTGCACGCTGGCAGCAAGCGCGGGGTACGTCATTATTCTTAATAGGGTTGAGATGGAGGGATTTGATGGCAGGAAAAGATGTGGCAACCATGAAGATCGGGCCGAAGGTCTGGAAAAACGGTGAGTTGCTAGACTGGGACGACGCGCGGATCCATGTGATGTCGCACGTTGTCAATTACGGGTCGAGTGTTTTTGAGGGGATCCGCTGCTATAAAACGAACAAGGGTTCGGCGGTTTTTAGACTCACTGAGCACATGCAGCGACTCCTCAATTCGGCGAAGATCTATCGAATGGACACAGAATTTGACCGCCAGGCTTTTTGCGATGCAGCTGTTAAATTGATCGCCGAAAGCGGTCTGGACGAATGTTACATACGGCCCATTATCATCCGGGGGCTTGATGAAGAGAAACCCGCATTTGGCGTCAATCCATTCGGAAATCCTGTCGATGCCTATATCGCAATCTGGCAATGGGGAAAATATTTGGGTGAAGAAGCACTCGAGAACGGTATAGACGTCTGTGTTTCGAGCTGGACGAGAATTACTTCGAATTCGATGCCCGCGATGGCCAAGGCGGGTGCGAATTACATGAATTCGCAGCTCATCAAAATGGAAGCGATCCTCGGCGGTTTTTCCGAGGGGATCGCGCTGGATGATCGAGGCTACGTTTCCGAGGGGTCTGGAGAAAACATCTTTTTAGTAAACGGCGGCAAATTGATAACACCCCCGCTCGGAGCATCGATCCTTCCTGGCATTACACGTGACTCTGTGATCCAGATCGCGCGCGAACTTGGGCTCGAGGTCGTCGAAACGTCAATGCAGAGGTCCGCACTTTATTTAACTGACGAGTTATTTTTCACGGGAACGGCCGCAGAGATAACACCGATTAGGTCCGTTGACCGGATAACGATCGGCAGCGGAAAGCGCGGCGAGATCACCAGCATGATCCAGGATCGTTTCTTTGAGATCATCCGTGCCGAACGGCCTGCGCCGTTTGGTGGTCAGTGGCACACTTTCGTCCACGACGCCGAGGAAAAAAAAACGGCCATAGCATGATCCGAGTTTGATCGAGAAACGAGTTTTGTTAGTTAGCCCGATTTTGATAAGTTTTCGCTTATCGGATCGGGTTTTTTATGGGTGACACTCCGAGATCGCAAATACGCGTGGGAATAGCGCTGGAAACGACGGTATTCATTTGCGGGGCCGTTGTGATGATCTATGAGATCAATGGCTCCCGCATCCTGGCTCCTTTTATCGGCACCTCGACATATATTTGGACAAGCCTTATCGGCGTAATCCTCGCTTCCTTAAGCCTAGGTTATTGGTATGGCGGGAAGTTGGCCGACAAACGCCCGAAAGTCTCGATCCTTGCAACTGCGGTTTTTCTCGCCGGCGGTCTTATTTCGGTGACGATCCTCACCAAGGAAGTAATACTGAGCTCAGTTGCCGCGATGAACACCGGGCTGGAAGTGAAGGCCCTGCTTTCGTCTGTCTTCCTTTTCGCGCCTGCAAGCGTTGCCCTCGGTTTTGTGCTTCCCTATGCGGTAAAACTCAGATTGTCGTCATTAGCTGATTCGGGAAAGACAGTAGGCAGGATCTACGCCTGGTCCACGATTGGGAGCATTCTTGGTACGTTTGCGGCCGGGTTCTTTTTAATACCGTTTGTTGGAAGCACACGAACCCTTTATATCCTCGCCGGGGCGCTGTTCGTAACTGGCCTGTTTCTTGCACCGATCGCCTTCGATCGCGTGAAAGTTGCTGCGATCACTCTTTTGCTCGCCGGTGTTGCCTTCACTGAACTAACCACAGCACTTCGTTGGCAATATAATTCCTTTGAGGCGATCGATACTCAATATGCACGTCTCAACCTCTTCAAGACCGTCCATCCCCGAACCGGAAGGCAGATACAAGCACTCACTAACGACCCTTACTTCACGCAATCCGCGATGTTCCTCGATAGCGATGAACTGGTCTTCGACTACAATCGGTTCTTCCATCTGGTGAGGCATTTCAACCCGGATTTTAAACATTCTCTGATGATCGGTGGGGCGGGCTATTCGTTCCCGCGTGATTATCTGAAGACATATCCTTCAGCCACGATCGACGTCGTCGAGATCGATCCTATGATGACAAAGATCGCCCGCGAACACTTCCGGCTGAGTGACGATCGGCGCTTAAACATTTTTCATGAAGATGCGCGGATCTTTATGGGTCGCACTCCCGATGGTCAATATGACGCGATCATGATGGATGCATTCGGCAGCCTTTTCTCGATACCGCATCATTTGACGACGCTCGAGGCTATTCGTCACCTGCATCGCTCACTGAAAGACGATGGCATCCTGATGATAAACGCAGGGGCGGCATTGACCGGCCCGGCGAGCCGTTTTCTCCAGGCGCTGATCAATACGCTGAACCCGAGCTTTGAAGACGTCCGCGTCTTTAAGGTGAGAAACGAGTACGGCGATGAAAAACTTCAGAATGTGATGATCATCGCGGCGAGAAAACCTATTTCGGGAACACTAAGCGCGGATCCGCAGATTGCCGAGATGCTGCGGCACGAATATGCGATGCCGCACAGTGAGATCACGCCGCTTACCGACGATCTTGCGCCGGTCGAGTACTACAATTCATTCGCGCTGAATATTCACTCACGGACCCGAGGGCAATAGTTACTTTATCCCCTGTCCGAATTTTGCCGTGCCGGTCGAACCTATCCCGTTCAACCGGACTCCAAAAGATAGCCGGTTCTCAAACCTCGCCCCCACATTGAACGTGTTGTATTGAACGGTAAGAGCGCAGCAATCGAAAGCAAATCCAGCGAGAAAGATCGAACTTACCACAGGGCTGCGGTCTGTTGTTCGGCTGTTCTCGAAATCGAAGAACATCGAAGCCCCGCCGAACAACCCGCGTTGCCGGTCGCCTAGAAACACCGACGGGCTCCACTGCGAACCCCTTAGGGTACCCGGTTCCTTGCCTGCGGCATTTGCATACTGGGCCAGCGACGGCATAAGCGTTACAGCCCTTGTGTAGTAAAAGGTTTGAAAGATCTTTACGAGCGGCGTGTCATATCCCAGGGTCGCGGAAATCGCCCGCAATCCATCGTCGTTCAGCCCTATATCCATTCTGGTATTGACGAAGATAGTTCGTTGTGGACGGTAGGTCGCATCGATGTTCAGCGGAGACCATTTTCTAGGAACGCCTCCAAACGTGTAAAAACTGAGGGCGGTCATTGGAGCAAGTTGATTCCGTCGTCCGGGTATCAGCGCACCTCCAAACTTTTCATCCAGAAAATACTTACCGCGGAGGACGACCGTGAATATTTCGTATGGCTGAATAGAAAGCGGCTTTGTCTCACCCGGGGCTGCTACCGCCAGCCGGGCCTGTGCCTCCGTCGTCACCGCCTCCGCGTACCGCCGAGTATAAAACCGATTAGCGACCCCATACTCGATCTCGTTGGTGTCAGCAATCGTATCGAGTTGGTCGAACCGTACTATTCGATTGAATTCGTCAACGCCCTTGATGTACCGATACGTCAGAAACGGCTCGATCACGTGACGGAACCGAAAGACCGAATTTTTTCCGTAGTAGTTTTTGGCTAAAGCAACCGGCCTGACGTCAAACTCAAACTCGCCATACTTTCGAATAACATCGCGACCGATCACCTGACGAAGTTCATTAAAAGAGTTTGAATAGTAGGTCACCCGAGCCCCGCCGCTCGCGGTGAGATTAAAATACTTGGTCCTGATGGGAATCATGAACTGTGGATATGCATCCAGTCGCTGTCCTAATGCCGGGGTGACGGTTGGGTCCCCGCCGGTCATTTCCCGGTACAGCGTCAGGTCATCAACCTCATCCCGGCGGGCGACACCTTCTAGATTCGTTTTGAACGAAAAATACACCCCTTTCAAAAACGAGATCTCAGACGGGCGCTTTTCAAAGCTCACGCTCGGCAGATTCTTGGTATTCACCCGAACATTGGGGATAGAGAAAACTTGCGAGCGAGCGAGAACATTCAATGTATAGTTTTCCCAGCTCTTATTGACGAACCCTTGGGATACCTCGATCGGCGAAATTATCTGCTGCACACCATCTAAAAAAACCTGCCGAAAAGCAAGGCTTGACGTAAGCCGAATATCAACCGCGGCCGTGAACCCGTTAGGAAAATAATGTACGCCCTCGACATAAACTGTTGAGCCGCCCTGATCCGGATTTTCGGGACTCGCCTTGGCACCGAAAATGCGATCTTTTACGGCGTAGAATCCCGCGTTCAGATACGAACGCGAATTGGCGCGTATCCGAAAATCGGCACCGTACCCGATTCCCCGAGCCGTGAAGATGTCCAACATTCCGGTTACATCGGCGCTACGGCCCAGCGTCTGGAAGTATGCGTTGCTGATTCTAACTCCTTTGGCTGCAGAGTATCCGCCTGAGGGAGTAAGGAATCCTGAGCTTCGATCACCTGGAGTTATCGGGATCGACGCGAACGGCAGCGCAAGGACCGGGATGTCCTTAACACGGAAGCTCGGACGCTTCAGCCGAACCTTCTCATTCACTTTTATCCGTGCTTCAGCCGCCGTGAAGGACCATTTCGGTACCGCCTCCTCGCACGCCGTAAACTTGCCGTTTATAATGAGAACCTCGTCCAAGGAGATTCGTTCGACGCGGTCGGCGGTGAAATAGATAACGGTACCGTCGTTGGTTTGGTTCGTGAAACCGGTCGAATCCACAAAATGCCCGAGTTTGGTCTTGTAATTCCAAACCCCGCTGGCGCCTGTGATTCTTTGATCGTTTCCCTGATCGAAGATCACATTGCCCGTAGCCTCGATCCTTCCCGTCTCCTCATTGACCACGATCCTATCGGCTTGCAACCGATATATACCGTAGCGGACATCGACGTTGCCCTCATGAGTAAGGATCCGCTTCCCATCCTCGCCCTCGACCGCCTGCTTTTCCGAATAGACAACAAGCTCGCCCGAACCGCCTTCCGGAACGGCACTCGGTCGTTTCGGCTTTTGAGTGATGTTTTGCTCGGCAGAAATGGGATTGATGTTAGGCGTATCCGTGAGCGGATTCGTCACTTGGCGCTCGACCGGATTGGTCTTTTGTGCAAGCAAAACGAATGCGCCGCAATGTGTTAGAAATACTAAAAGAATTAGCGAGAGGAAGCGCATTGATTCGAGAGGAGACTTGTTCGATGCTAACACGAATCGCGACAAGCAAAAAACTCATGCTAAACTTTAGGCACTCAATGAAGCGTCGCCAAACCACGACAAAGAAACGAGTTCTTGTTGTCGAGGACGAGGAGCTAATGCGCTCGATAATCCGAAAGCTGCTCGAGGAGGCCGGTTTCGAGGTCTTTACCGCGTCGAACGGCGAGGCTGCACTAAATATGATCGACGCGTCCGGAATCTACGTCACGCTTACGGACATTAAGATGACAGGAATGAATGGCATCGAACTTCTGGACCGGATAAAATCGATAGATGAGTCCGCCCTCGTTATCATTATGACCGCATTTTCTTCGGTCGATTCTGCGATCGCTGCGTTACGCAAGGGCGCCTACGACTACATAACCAAACCTTTCGTAAACGAAGATCTCGTACAAACGGTCACAAACGCCTATCATCACCGCGAGCTTTTCAACGAGAACAGATTATTGCGCAGGGAGCTTGGCCGTCGAAGCGGCACGCCGGAAATGATCGGAAGCTCTACCGCCCTTCAAAGAATCCTCGCTACGATCGCAAAAGTGGCGCCGAGCAACGCCAATATTTTGATCCAGGGCGAGAGCGGGACCGGCAAGGAACTTGTCGCGAAAACGATCCATTTCAGTAGTGACCGGGCTGATAAACCATTCCTCGCGGTAAATTGCGGCGCGTTATCAGAAGGGCTGCTCGAAAGTGAACTTTTTGGCCATCTCAAAGGCGCGTTTACGGGTGCCGTGAACGACAAACCGGGTCTTTTTCGATCGGTTGAAGGGGGCACGCTGCTGCTGGATGAAATAGGCGAAACCTCTGCCGCGATACAGGTAAAGCTTCTTCGCGCCCTCCAGGAACGCGAAGTAATTCCAGTTGGAGCTTCCAGTGCGGAAAGTTTTGACGCAAGGATAATCGCCGCAACGAACAGGAACCTCGAGATCGAAGCAGCCGAGGGACGTTTTCGAGAGGACCTTTTTTATCGCTTGAATGTGGTTGAGTTGATCATGCCCCCCCTTCGTGAACGCCGAGAGGATATCCCAGAGCTGGTGGATCATTTTGTGACCAAGTTTGCCCGCAGGCACAGTGCCCCGGCAAAATCGGTTCTACCCTCGACATTGGATGAGTTGGCATCATACGATTGGCCCGGAAACATTAGAGAGCTTGAGAATACACTTGAACGATCATTTATATTATCGGACGAGGCGATCACACCTGATTCCCTTCCGTCTAAGATCCATAGGGACGGAAAGTCCGACGTGAGCGAAAGATCGCTCGATTCCGTGGAGCGCAAATACATTTTGGAGATTTTAGATTCGCATGGCGGCGATAAGGTTGCGGCGGCTAAGACATTAGCGATCGATCTATCGACCCTGTATCGAAAGCTAAAAAAATACGAGGGAGAAAACGTTAGCTCGATTGAAGCTCGACGATGACGTAGTCGGTATCGTTGATCAGCGTAACAGTACCGGAGTTGAAGGGGGACTGAAAAAAGTCGTTTGCCGGATAAGATGTTCCAGTGACCGTCATTTCGCCGGTGGTTTCACTCATTGCCCTTAATTCTGCGGGAAACCATTGGTCGACAGAGGTCTGCACCTGACGGCCCGCATCCGTAGCAGAGGCCTTTGCCGAAAGCGCTTTGAGATCCTCGGGCATCAGGCGTAAAACAGCAGTCAGTCGTTTGCGGCCGTCCTTATCGGAAACCATCCGCCAGACTACATCCTCCGGCTCGAACGGAATTTGCATCGTCGATCGAAGCTCTTCGACGTTGTCGTTTGGTGTCGCTGCGTTCGGGACGTTTGAATTCGCGCTATTCTGTTGATTCCCGTTCGTTCCGGGCGCGGACGAACACGAACAGAACAAAAACAAGCCAAACACGAATAGATAAATCGCAGTGGGACGATTCATAGACGATAGTTAGAATGCCCACAAAAAAGTACATTTGCAAGTGGCTTTTCTCATAAATGATCGCAACAGCCCAAAACCCCAGCAAATACGCCGCCGGTTACGCTCTCATCGTCCTGTTTGGCATCAACACGCTGAATTTTTTCGACCGGTTGATAATAGCGGCTGTCGGGGAACCGATCCGGAAAGAATTCGACCTCTCAGATGCTTCCCTTGGAGCTCTGAGTACGGCATTTGTATTGTTATATGCCGTCGTCGGGGTTCCATTCGGCAGGCTTGCCGACAGATCCCCTCGAAAACTGATCCTTTCCGCCGGTGTATTCGCCTGGAGTGTGCTTACCGCGGCCTCGGGCCTCGCGCAAAACTTCGCCCAAATGTTCGCCCTGCGATTGGGTGTTGGAGTCGGAGAAGCTTCGTGCGCTCCGGCTTCCACGTCCCTGATCGGCGACCTGTATCCCTCCGAAAAACGAGGGAGAGCGATTAGCATCTTTATGCTCGGTCTTCCTATCGGCATCGCCTTAAGCTTCGCGGTGAGCGGAACGATCGCAAAAGCGTACGGCTGGCGTGCGGCATTTCTTGTCGCGGGGTTACCAGGCATTTTGTTTGCATTCGCGGCATTATTAATTCGCGAACCGACCCGCGGGGCATACGATGCCGCTGTCCAGAACACTCCGCAGGTGTCTGCTTACCGGCAGATTCTTTCATCGCACACAATGCGATGGATCATAGTTTCGGGAATTCTACACAACTTTTCTCTCTACGCTGTAAGTTCGTTCCTTACGCCGTATTTGATGCGTTATCACGGACTGGATATACAAAATGCCGGGTTCGCGGCAATGTTCATCAACGGCATCCTGACCCTACCCGGGCTCCTCATCGGCGGTGTCGTCGGCGATGCAGCTAAGAAACGCCGGGCGAACGGTGCGTTGCTCGTTGCGGCGATCGCGTGCCTTCTTGCCGCTCCGTTCTATTACTTTTCACTTGGGATCACCCGGAATGACGTCTATCCCTTCGTGCTGCTCTTGGGGACGGCCATTGCACTTGTCTATTTTTATTATCCGATCGTGTATTCAACGATCCAGGACATTACGCCGCCGCGATTACGGGGCACCGCGATCTCGATCTATTTCCTCGCGATGTACCTGCTCGGCGGAGCCTTGGGACCCTGGGTCGTTGGTGCGATCAGCGACTATTTTACGAAGCAGGCGGCGGGAGCCTCGGGTGTTTTGGAATTCTCGGCAGCGGCCCTTGAGCCGTTTAGGGCATCGGGTCTGCACTCGGCGATGTACGTAGTGCCGGTTTTGAGCGTGGTGTTGGGATTGGTACTTTATATGGCTTCGCAAACCGTCGAAAAGGAAACGCATGTATGAAAATTGGTCGGTACTTGATCCTGTCATCCTGTCGTCAGGGGCTTTTGTCAATGCACAATCGACTCCGCTCGCATCGGTTAAGGCATTTTACCGATAT
>DATFEW010000077.1:0-3177 GCA_035250805.1 Pyrinomonadaceae bacterium | reverse complement strand
CGGTTGACGAAGCTGTAAGCGAAACGGGCGCTTCGTCGATGAAAGAGATGGGAGTTGTTATGAAAGCTGTGATGGCAAAGCTTCAAGGCAAGTCGGCGGATGGAAAGATGGTAAGCGAGGCAGTAAAGGCGAGACTGGGTTGATTGAATATGACAGGATGGTCGGAACGAGTTATAAAACAACGGGGCCGCCGCGCACTCGAGCGGCAGCTCGAGTACCAGGAAGCCAAAGCCTTATCGCTTAGAGGTAAAGCTAATGACCTGGCCACAGCGAATTTCCTGCGCTCTCAAATAATTCGCAAACGGCTCGCAGAATATCTCCCTATCGATGAAGGTACAAGCGTGATCGAGGTGGGCAGCGGTCCTCATGGCCTGATCTTCGGCTTCGGAGCGGGTCTCAGCGTGGGGATAGATCCGCTGGCGGTCGATTACAAACGTTTGTTTCCCGAGCTTCAGTGCCGCGCAAACACTGTTGCAGCTATTGGCGAGGAACTTCCATTTGGCGATGCATCGTTTGACGTTGTGCTAAGCGATAATGTGATCGACCACGCGACGCGTCCGCTGGCGATAGTCGACGAACTTGTGCGGGTGCTGCGGCCTGGCGGCGTATTGTATTTCACCGTTAACGTTCATCACCCGGTTTACGAACTCGTTTCAAAAGCGCACGGTGCGTGGAATGCGGTTGGTATTAAGGTAGAATTGTCAGCATTCGCCGATCATACCGTGCACTTAACTGAAAACAGGATCGAAAGCTACTTCGAAAAGTTTCCGGTCGATATTCTCCACCAGAGCTCAACGGTAAATGGAACCCGCTCGGCATTCAGACGCACAAAGGCACGAAACGCCGACCTTCTCAAAAAGCTGTTTTTTAAGAATGCTTTGTTCGAACTGATCGCAAGGAAAAATTAGCCGAAAATATTTCGGACCTTCTCGATAAACGACGCGTCGTTGAAGTCTGTGTCTTCGATAGTCGAGAGTTTTTCGAGAAGCTTGCGTTGCTCTTTGGTCAGCGTTTTCGGAGTGATCAGCGTTACGGCGACAAATAGATCACCCTTACCACGGCCGCCAAGCACCGGCATTCCGTGCGATTTTAGACGAAACACGGTACCTGTTTGTGTTCCGGGCGGGATCTTCAAATCTTCTTCGCCGTCGAGTGTCGCTACTTTGACGTCCGCGCCTAAAGCCGCCTGGCCAAATGAGATCGGGACCGCGGAATAAAGGTTGGCTCCTTGGCGTTCGAACGTTTCGTGTTCTTTGACGTGAATGACAACGAACAGATCTCCCGACGGCCCCCCGTTTACGCCGGCCTCCCCCTCGCCCGAGATCCTCAACCGGGAGCCCGTCTCGACGCCCGCCGGGATCTTTATTTCAAGGGATTTTTCCTTTTCCACGCGGCCCTGGCCCCGACAGTCTTTACACGGCGTTCGAATGATCTTGCCCTTGCCCGCGCAGTTGGGGCATGTTCGCATCACACTGAAAAACCCTTGTTGATATTGCGTTTGACCCCGTCCTCCGCAGGTGATGCAGGCTTCCGGATGGGTTCCTTTTTCCGCGCCGGAACCATTGCATTCGCCACATTTTTCAAGTCGCGGAATTCGAAGTTTTTCGTCTTTGCCATTCGCGGCGTCCTCCAGAGTGATCTCGAGATCGTAGCGAAGGTCCGATCCTCGTTGAACGGTAGTCCGCGTTCGCCCGCGGGAGCCGAACATATCGCCGAAGCCGAAGAGATCGAAAATGTCCTCGATATTTGTGAAGCCGGGATCAAATCCGCCTCCGCCCATTCCAGCGTGGCCAAAGCGATCATATTGAGAGCGCTTTTGCGAATCAGAAAGAACGGCATAGGCTTCCGCGCACTCCTTGAACCTTTCTTCCGCGTGCGGATCGTTCGGGTTCTTATCCGGATGATGCTGGACAGCGAGCGTGCGATACGCTCGTTTTATCTCTGTGTCGGTTGCGGTACGTGAGACGCCGAGAATCTCGTAGTAGTCCTTTTTTGACATATCTGATGAACAAGGCGCCAGCCCAAATCGATGAACTGACGCCAAGTAAGTATTATATCCAAACTGTCAAGCAAGGCTCAAACAGCCGTGAGCATGGATGCAGTTATCCGGCTGGCCGTCTCTTCAACTTTATTTACAACCACCTCCAGATGGGCCCTGTCCTCGGACCCCAGGGATTGTTCGGCGTTGTTAAGTATGCCGTTTATCTCTTGCTGCTCCTCGGGCGAGAACGAACGGCCGTATTCGGCCATCGCTTTGCGAGCGTTCTTGAGCATATTCTCAAGCCGAATACGCTGAGTGATAACCTCACGCGCGTCGCGGTCCTTCTCGATCGAATTCTCTGCCTCGGCCATTAAACGATCGATCTCTTCCGGTGAAAGACCCGAGGAGGGTGTGATCTGCATCGCCTGTTCCAAGCCTGTCATCTTGTCCTGAGCCGAAACGTTAACTATTCCGTTTGCGTCAATCTCAAAGGTAACGTCGATCTGGGGAATACCACGGGGGGCGGGTGGAATGCCTACGAGCTCGAATTTCGCGAGACTTCGGTTTCCGGAGGAAATCTCACGTTCTCCCTGTAAAATATGGATCTCGACCGATTGCTGGTTATCAACAACGGTGGTGAATGTCATCGTATTCTTTAGCGGGATCGAAGCGTTTCGCGAGATCAGCTTTACAAAGAGGCCGCCGCGGGTCTCAAGGCCAAGACTCAGCGGCAGAACGTCGAGCAGAACGATATCCTTTACATCACCGGTAAGTACGCCGCCCTGGATAGCGGCCCCCATTGCAACAACCTCATCAGGATTGATCTCAGACGACGGCACTTTGCCGAAAACTTCCTCAACCGTCTTCGCGATTATCGGTGAACGGGTTTGACCGCCGACGAGGATGACCTTGTCGATGTCGCCCGGTTGCATTTTTGCGTCAAAAAGTGCCTTTTGACACGGCTCGACCGAAGCCTCAACCAAGTCCGCAACTAGCTCTTCGAATTTCGAACGACTCAAATTTGCATTAACGTGCTTTGGCCCTGAAGGATCGGCTGCAATAAATGGAAGACTAATGTTGGTCTCGTTCACACTCGAGAGTTCACATTTTGCCCGCTCAGCGGCTTCCTTCAGACGCTGCAGTGCCAGACGGTCACCGGAAAGGTCGATGCCGCTTTCGTTCTTAAAGGTTTCTAC
>DATFEW010000065.1:0-4860 GCA_035250805.1 Pyrinomonadaceae bacterium | reverse complement strand
GATATGAGGCGATTTTGGGGGCCGTGCAGAACGGAAGGATAATGAAATCACGCATCGAGGAAGCAGAATCACGCATCCAAATACTTAGAACCGGGCTCTCGAATCCCCTTCTCTTCGATCCGGATCGACTCGCCCAGCTCTCTTCACAGATCGCCGATCTCGGACTTCGGCTCAAATAGTTTTGGAGGATATGGTGTTGCGGAAATTATTGTTTCTGGTTTTTGTTTCACTGGTTAGTTTTTCGTGGTCCTGCAATCGGGCCAACAACGAATTCGTAACCGTCGCTTTGCCCGAATCGTTTTCGACGTTCGATACATTGACTACTGAAAAATCAGACGCAGCGGCCGAGCGGGTACGGAATTTGATGTTCAATTCCCTTGTAAAAAAAACCGAAACATTTGATTACACCGGAGAACTGGCGAAGGAAATAAGAACCTCCGATGATGGCAAGGTGATCACATTTATTCTTCGCGACAACGTAAAGTTTCATAATGGAAAGCCACTGACCTCAGCGGATGTGAAATACACGTTCGATGAGCTGTTCCGTTCTAAAGGTTATAAATCATTTGCATTTTTTGACGCAGGCAAATCCGGTTCGACACCGCATATTACCTCTATCGAAACGCCGGATGCCCAAACGGTCATTTTTAATATTCAACGTCCTGCGCTTAAGACCCAGCTGCTTTCGAACCTTGTCGCGATACCGATAATAGCCGACGGTACTGCACAAGCACAGAAGTCGCAGCCGGTGGGCTCAGGCCCGTTCAAGTTCGTTGCATTCGATCAATCGCAGAACACAGTCGATCTGGAATCCTTCCCCGAATATTGGGATGGTGCGCCGTCAGTTAAGAAACTGCGCGTTAAAACGGTTACGGACGCAAGCGCTCTGCAGGCAGAGCTGCAAACGGGCGGTGTAGATCTCGCACCGGTCCCATCAAATCTGCCGCCTGATTCGCTCAAGCAGTTAAGCTCGCTGCCGAACCTCAAAGTCGAGCAGTTCGACGGCTCAAATATTCAGTATCTGGGTTTCAATACACAGTCCCCGCCACTCGACAACGCGAAGGTAAGACAGGCGATCGGGTACGCGATCGATCGCGAAAAAATAATCCGCGAGCTTCTTGGCGGACAGGCGAAGATCGCACATTCGATCTTACCAGCGGGTTCCTGGGCATATGCCGGCGGCAGCGAGTATAACTATGATCCGGCAAAAGCGAGGCGGCTGCTCCAGGAAGCCGGTTACGACAACCAGCCAATAACGTTCAAATATGCATCGGGAAACGCAGCATACAGCAGCTACGCCCAGGCGATCCAGAGTATGGCGGCAGATGCGGGTCTGAATGTTCGGATTGAAACGCTGGATCCACAGACGATCCGCGAGAATCTTTCAAAGGGTCAGTTTCAGATGAACACCGGTGTGTGGATCGGCGGAAACCAGGATCCTATCTTTTTGAAAGATCTGTTCACCACCGGCAAGATCCCGGGCGAGGGTGTGAGCTGCTGCAATAGAAGTAGGTATAGCAGCCCGGAGGTAGACAAGCTCCTGGAGGACGCGATCAACGAGGTCGATCAGGAAAAAGCAAAGGCCGCGTATGTAAAGGCCTGGGAGACGGTCAGCCGAGACCTGCCGCTATACCCCCTTTGGTATCCGGCAAACATGGTAGTCGCGAATAAACGGATCGGCAATATAAAGATCAGCCCGAGCGGCGATTGGAGCTTTATTAAAGACATTACGGTTCAATAGCTTGCCGGGTGCGACTGGATGAGTCTCAGTGTGATTCTTGACAATTAAACACGGCGAGCTAGAATAATTGTTTGCGTGCGGGAGTAGCTCAGTGGTAGAGCGCGACCTTGCCAAGGTCGAAGTCGCGAGTTCGACCCTCGTCTCCCGCTCCAATTTCAAAGTAGGCAGTTCGCAGTTGGCAGTGGCAGTTTTGGTATATTGACTGTCAACGGCCAACCGCCGACTGCCTATTTCAGTTTATGGCGGCGTAGCCAAGTGGTAAGGCAGAGGTCTGCAAAACCTTTATTCATCGGTTCGATTCCGATCGCCGCCTCCATTTCGATCATTTGCTTCGGCGAGTTGCAGATTAAAACCAAACTCCGGCCTCGTTAAAACATCAGAGTACGCAGAAAATGCTAGCAATCATTCGGGCCTCGCAGAATGGCCCAACATCATAATGGTGCTTTGATCATGGCAGAAGATCTGTTTATACAGCTAGAGCGGGCCATGATGCCGAACTGTTCAATTTCGCAACGGATGTTGACAATGACCAACGGGCTGAGATCAGGACGATGCAAACCTTATTGAGTAAAAAACCGTAGAATATACATTATGAATCGAGCAACCATTAACGCATTCCGTCTCCTTCTTTTTTGTCTTTGTTTTGCCACATGCGCCGTGGCACAAACCCCTCCGGAACTTCCGCCCGGGATGACCGGATCGAATGTGAACGATCCGCGCTCGAAGCTTGCACCGGGAATGTATGACGCGGGCGTGGCCGCGAGTGGCATAAAACACGTCCTGCTGATTAAAAAACCGGAAGCGTTCCAGCTCGGTACGGACAATCCTGATGATCCGAAAGTGCAGAAGACGCTAGGAAGTCTCGGTGTCGGCGATACATCGAAGATGCCTAAGCCGTTTCAACTGGTATTCGCTCAATTGGCATTCTCAAACTCCGACCTGGCATTCCAGGGAAATAACCTTTTCCTCGGGAACTTTTACGGCGTCAACATTTTTGATATCTCCGATCCGGATAAGGCCAAACTGGTGACATCGCTGGTGTGCCCGGGCGGCCAGGGCGATGTGTCCGTACACAAGAACCTTCTCTTTATGTCGGTTGAGATGCCGAACGGTCGATTGGATTGTGGCCCGCAGGGCTTCCCCGCCCCGGCTCCGGCGGAGGGGGGCGAACAGGGCGGGCTTCCCGCGGCGAACAAGGAGCGTTTTCGTGGAGTAAGGATCTTTGATATAAGCGATATTCGGAATCCTAGGCAGGTTGCGGCTGTTCAAACTTGCCGTGGTTCGCACACGCACACCTTGGTTACCGATCCAAAGGATAATAAAAACGTCTATATTTACGTATCTGGAACCTCATTTGTCCGTCAAAGCGAAGAGCTCGCAGGCTGCTCGGATGGCCCGCCGAACACTGATGTAAATAGCGCTCGGTTTCGCATCGATGTGATCAAAGTGCCGTTGGCTTCGCCCCAGGATGCCAAGATCGTGTCCACACCGCGAATTTTCGGGGATCCAACGACCGGCGCTATCAATGCTTTGAAAAGTGCGCCTACTCACGGAACCGGACGACCCGCCGAAACCGATCAATGTCACGATATTACGGCGTATCCAGAACTCGGACTCGCAGCCGGCGCCTGCGCCGGTAACGGGATCCTGCTCGATATCAAAGATCCGGCGAATCCGAAGCGAGTAGACGCGGTCAATGACCCGAACTATGCATATTGGCATTCAGCGTCGTTCTCAAATGACGGGAAAAAGGTTGTGTTCACAGACGAATGGGGCGGCGGAATGAGTCCTCGCTGCCGTGAGAACGATCCGAACAAATGGGGAGCGAATGCACTGTTCCGCTTGTCGAATAACAAGCTCAGTTTCGCAAACTATTACAAAATGCCGGCTGCGCAGACCGAGAGTGAAAATTGTGTGGCTCACAATGGATCGCTGATCCCGGTTCCAGGCCGCGACCTCAAAGTGCAAGCCTGGTATCAAGGCGGCATCTCTGTGATGGACTTCACGGATCCTAACAATCCGGTTGAGATAGCATATTTTGATCGCGGGCCGATCGATCCAAAAACCCTCGTAATGGGTGGATCCTGGTCCGCATATTGGTATAACGGCCACATTTACTCGTCAGAGATCGCGCGCGGCCTCGATATCTTTGAGCTTACTCCGACGCAGCACCTCACGCAGAACGAGATCGACGCTGCGAAGTTAGTAAGGATGAACGCTCTTAACGTTCAGACACAGGAAAGGATGGAGTGGCCTAGAAAGCTCGTGGTCGCGAAGGCATATCTTGATCAACTAGAGCGTTCCCAAGCCCTTTCGTCTGAAAAGATAACGGAGATCCGGCAGGCGATTCAAAAAGCAGAGGGCTCTCGAGGCGAGCTTGGTAAACTGAAAAGCCTTGCCCCTGCATTGGATAAGAGCGCGGCGACGGCAAAGGGCGAAGCAGACTCGGCTCGTTTGAGAGCATTGGCCGAAATTCTGCGACAGCCTTCGGCGTAATATTGATGAGGCGATCGGGTTCCGATCGCCTCCTCTTCACTTTGTTTGAGGCGCTTCCCACCGGTAGCTCAGTTCCTTTACGGTTTCCTACGCTTCAGAATTCTAAGCCCCTTATCAATATCCGCGCGCATTGTTGGATCGATCGCACAAGCACGCTCAAAATCTGCCTGCGCGTCGGCCATTTGTCCCTTAACATAATAAGCTATTCCCCGGTTTGCGTAGGCCTGGGCCATGCGTGGGTTCAGTCTAAGGCCGGTCGTGAAATCCTTGATAGCTGCGTTAGCAGTTCCGTTTTGCATATGAATAAGCCCGCGACCTAGAAATGGGTAGCCAAACCGAGGATCCAGTTTCATTGCGTGTTCGAGGTCTGCCAACGCACTTTTTAGATCCCCGGTCCGCCGGTGGGCTTCTCCGCGGTAATAGAGCGCAACAGCGCTCTTAGGCGATCTCTTAACTCCTAAATTAAAGTCATCGTAAGCCTCGGACGTGCGGCCCTGCTCAAGCCGGATCAACCCGCGTGCCACGTACGCCTCGAATCTCGATGGATCGATCCTGATGGCGAGTTCAAGATCGTTCAGTGCCAGGTCATACTTTTTCTCATTGAACCAGAGCGTTCCGCGATA